>QIGJ01000192.1 GCA_003229995.1 Gammaproteobacteria bacterium
GTTTGGGAAATCTGTTGCATATTTTTGAATCCATTCCACGGCAGCCTGTTCACCGCTGAGCTGGCGTCCGTCTTTGTTGAAAACTTCCTGTTTATACTGTTCGATATGACAAATCTGCTCAACCATGCGTGCCCGAAAAGAGTCATTTTCATCCAGAAACTGGATGCCAATTTCGAAAGTATTTTGCAGGGGATGACACCAAGTGACTTTGCCAATGGTTTGAAATACGGGTGACACTAATGGGATCTTGATGTGAATAGTGGTGCCTGGCTCCAGCGTGACCGTGGAATGAAAGGCGAGGCCACCCTGGCTGACATTTTTAAGGTAATCGCCGCTATTAGTGACCAGTTCTTCCAGTTGAAAATCAACAGGGATATCTGAAGGGTGTCGGATAAAGCTGCGCATGATTTGCTGTGCTCTTTAAGGAGTGTTAACAATCCTGTTGTGTCTGAAAAACGCGTCGGCCATGATTGGTGTCATATCGGTGCGCGCTATCCTCCATGCAAAGTAGCCGGGTAACTGTTTGTATTCAAGGTAATATTGCACAATCAGCTTACCTGTTTATGAGTAGACGGTTGTTTTTGAATCTCGTGAATATAGCGGCCAGAAATGTGCATGCTATAGTGTTAACACACGGTTAAACGGGATTAAATTTGCGCGTATACCCATTGAAATATCTTAAAAATATCCGATGTTTCCGTTTGATCAGCATACTGGTGGCATTGTTAACGAGCAGTATGTTTTCCAGTACACAGGCGGAAGAATCACAAGCTGTAGTGTTCATATATCACCATTTTGATGTGAATAAATACCCATCAACCAATATTCGGCTCGTGGAATTCGATGCTCATCTGGATTATTTGGCACAGGCGGGATATCAGACCTGGCCGTTGGCAAAGGTGGTGGGTTATGTGCGCGGACAAAAACCTTTTGCTGATCGTGGCCGACCGGTTACCGTTTTTGTTGTCAGCGATGGTGTTGACCAACATTTCTAAGCATTACTGCTTACATGAACTGGCAACAGATGCGTGAACCGCACCGTTAGTCCGGCCGGGGCGTTATTTCTAGTTTGGTCATTTATGGGTTGTGCTCTGATAAGAGAACGGCGGGTTATTCAGCTTCATCAAAACGATGCGCGATAAGATCTTCCAGTGCATCCAGCGCTTTTGTTTCATCCGCACCGTCAGCAATCAACACCAGTTCTGTGTCTTTGGCGGCGGCCAGCATCATTACCCCAAGAATACTTTTGCCGTTAACTTCGGTGGTCATTCTAAGCAGTTTGATATCACTGCTAAATTGACTGGCCAGCGCTACCAGTTTGGCGGCGGCACGGGCGTGCAGGCCAAGCTTGTTGATGATGGTAACGGGGCGGCGGGTCATATTCGGGAGATTTCTGTATTACGATGACGTTAGATTTCGTTGCAACCAGACAATAACATAACACCTTGACGCCCACCGTCCACAGCGCGTTCGGCCATTTCAGTGAGTGACAGTTCGGGATAGTTGAGCACCCGAATCAGCATGGACAGGTTGAGACCCGCGACGACCATTACATCATCAAAGCGAACAAGTCGGCAGGCAATATTCGAGGGTGTTGCACCACAGAGATCAGTGAGAACCAATACACCGTCACCACCATTCAGTTCGATAACCATCTTTTCAGCGCGTTTGGCCAGTATATCCAGATCATCATCCAATGGCACGCTGAGCACGCGAGTTGCCAACGGGCAGACGCTGAGTGTCTTGACGCTGATATCCAACATGGTATAGCCAAGGGATTCGTGGCTTACCAAAAGTATGCCGATGGTCATGACAGACTCCCAATCAAGACAGATCGCGATGACGAATGATGACGTTATCGCGTTGTTGTTGAAAATATTGACCAAGACGTTCGGTTAAGTATACCGAGCGGTGTTGGCCACCGGTGCAGCCAATAGCAATGGTGAGATAGCTGCGGTTGTCGGCTTCAAAGCAGGGAATCCAGTGGGTCATCATGTTTTTTATTTGTACAAAAAAACCTTCCACCAGTTCCTGACCTTCAAGAAAATCTGCAACGGGCTGATCCCGGCCGGTCAGTGTGCGTAGTTTATTTTCCCAATGCGGGTTGGGTAGGCAACGTGCATCGAAGACAAAATCTGCATCCGCCGCCATACCATGTTTAAAACCAAATGATTCAAACAAAATTGACAGTCCGACTTGTTGTTCACCCCGTATACGCTCACGCATCAGGTCGCGAAGCTGATGCACGTTACTTCGAGTGGTATCGGTAAACAAGTCTGCACGACCAATAATAGGTTGCAGCAGACGTCGCTCATAATGTATGGCTTCTTGCAAAGGGACTTCTTCACCACTCAAGGGATGCTTGCGGCGGGTTTCGCTAAAACGTTTGAGTAACACTTCATCATCGGCATCGAGGAAAATCACTTCGCAATCAACGCCTGCATCTTTCAGTGTGTCGAGAATTTCTGGGAAACGACTGAGATCCAGCGGTGGGTTGCGGGCGTCAATACCCACAGCGGCCAGATTACCCAGTTGTCCGGGAAAGGCGTTCATTTTTACCGCAAAATCTGGTAGCAGGCCCACCGGCAAATTGTCGATGCAATAATAGCCCTGGTCTTCCAGCACATGCAGTGCTGTGGATTTTCCGGAGCCAGAGACGCCGCTGATAACAACAAGTTTCATAATGTGTGATGCACTTTAGGAATGAAACACAATAACTTATACCAGTGGCGTTCTTATTTCGAGCTTTTGCGATTGAAGAACGGACGAAGACGGGCTGAAGCAGACGACCCCATGGGTGGGGAGGGTAGAGCCGAGCCTGGAACAGAGGCCGAGATCCCAATGGTATAAGTTATTCAATTTCCATTCCTTAGTTTGGGGTTGAGTTAATGGTCTGTTTGTGAAGATGGAATCGTTTGCGATTGAATCAATTCATGCTGTCGCTGGCTGAAGGCTTCGACGGTATTGTATCCTTTACGCAATAAAATATGGTCCCGTACAGCGGCTTCCACCAGTACAGCAAGGTTGCGCCCGGAGGCGACCGGCAGCGTAGCTTCGGGAATGTCGACATCCAGAATCGTGCGTTTACGATAACTGCCTTTCAATCGATCGACTTTATGCAAGTCTTCCTCAGCCAGTTGCTGTAGATGTACAATTAAACGCAGGTCTTTGCTGAACTTGATCGCACTGTCGCCGTACATGGCACGGATATTCAAGATGCCCAGACCACGTACTTCGATAAAGTCCCGTAACACTTCGGGGCAGCGGCCGCGCACGGTATCGGGCCTCACGCGTGAAAATTCCGGGGCATCATCCGCGACCAATCGATGATTGCGGGATATCAATTCCAATGCTAGCTCACTTTTACCGACATTGCTCTCGCCGGTCAGTAATACACCCATACCATGTACTTCCAGAAACACGCCATGTATTACGGTTTTTTCTGCCAGTTCATCATCGAGATAATGGCGCAGGCTGCTCATCAGTTTTGCGCTGTCGAGATTGGATAACAATAAGGGCGTATGGGTTTTTTCACAAAAATGACACAAATCATCTGGGGCAGATTGCTGTTCAGCAATCACTACTGCTGCCGGTTCACCTGCACACAATTGTTCAATCAGTTGTTGGCGTGATGCAGTATCAAGTTTGTTGAGATAATCAAGCTCTATCGGCCCCAGTAGTTGTAGCCGATTGGGGTGGATGACATTGAGGTAGCCAATCAGTGAATGGCCTGAGGTGTCAGCGCTATACCGCAATGTTCGCTGTTCACCCCCATGCCCGGCAAGCCATTGCAAGCCCAGTCGTTGTTGATAATGCTGGAATAAAAGATGGACGGTAACCGTGTCGTTCATAGATTGGGGGGACAAATTTTAGTGGTTCGATGCAGGTTAGTGCTTGTGATCCCAGTCAATCAGACAATCATAAAGTGACTGGCTGTCAGCCGCCGCTCGCAATTTTTCACGCAATTCGCTGTCACTGAACATTTCTGCCAAACGCGCTAACAGTTGCAGGTGCTCTTCGGTGGAGTCTTCAGGTACCAGTAATGCAAACATGAGATTGACTGATTGACGATCAAAGGCATCACAATCAATACCATTAGTCAGTTGTACAAAGGCACCAATAGTCTCTGTGCTGTTTTTGAGGCGTCCGTGCGGTATGGCAACACCATGATCGATGGCGGTGGTGCCCAGGCGTTCACGGGCAATCAAACTGTTAAAGATATCGTGTGCATCCAGCGTGTCCGGTGAGCACGTCACAAAAAGCTCGCTGAGTGTTTCCAACGCACGTTTTTTGCTGGCAACAGGCACCTGCGTAGCAATGCGTTCGGATGTAATAATGTCAGAAAATTGCATAATGATATCGGGATAATCAGTAAAAAACAGGGTTAACCATTTAATGGATTTAGGTTTAATAGTGTGCGTGGGAGTTTTTGCTCCCACACACGCCATGTTATTTTTTCACAGGTTTCTGGATTATTCCTGCGAAGCCTCTTCCTGTAGCGAGGCCTGCAACGCAGAACTGCTACCACGATGGTGATTGGAACGTTTTTCTTTGTATTTTTTCACTTGGCGATCAAGCTTGTCGATTAATGCATCGATGGCTGTGTACATATTTTCATCTTCGGCAGCCGCAAAAAGGTTGGCACCGTTAATATGGATGGTGGCCTCCGCTTTCTGACATTGTCTTTCCACGCTGAGAATAGCATGAACATGGGTCACCGTATCGATATGTCGTTCCAGTTTGGCCAGTTTGGTGGTGATATAGTCACGAAGCGAATCGGTAATCTCAAGATGTTGACCGGTAACATTAACTTGCATAATTAACTCCTTTGGTTGTATCCAATACTCATTCAGCGGCTATTTTTTGTTAGCGAGGTTAGACAAGCCGTTTACGTTCATTGGATGGTGAGATGGACATTGCCTCACGGTATTTTGCCACCGTGCGACGTGCCACATTGATACCCTGTTCACCCAGCAAACCTGCCAATTTATTGTCACTCAATGGCTTGCCAGGTTTTTCAGCGGCAATCAGTTTTTTCAAAATTGCGCGAATGGCGGTGGCCGAGCACTCACCGCCCGTCGTCGTGCTCACATGGCTTGAAAAGAAAAATTTGTGGTAACCCGGGAAATGGTTGATTCATGCATTTCAACAATTTCTGCGATATCGTGCATCACCATGGGTTTCATCGCTTCTTCGCCGTGATCAAAAAAACTGCGCTGACGATCAACAATGGTTGTTGCCACTTTTAATAATGTTTCGTTACGACTGCGCAGGCTTTTAATAAACCAGCGTGCTTCCTGTAAATTATTTTTCAAAAAAGTGGCATCTTTGCTGTTATTACGCTGCGCCATTTTTGCGTAAAGGCGATGCCGATTTTCGGTGTGATGTCCGGGTTCAGCTCCACTCGCCACTGACCTTTTATTTTTTTCACAAAAACATCGGGAATAATGTATTCAGGTTGACTGTCTGTGATGTGTCCACCGGGTCGCGGATTGAGGCTTTGTACCAGTTGAATGACGTGTTGCATTTGTGCTTCGGCCAATTTCATGCGGCGCATAATCAGTGGGTATTCACGTTTGGCCAGGGCATCAAAATGCACTTTGAGTAACACCTTTGCTTCGGTCAGCCAGGGTGTTTCCGCATCGTAATACTTCAGTTGGATCAACATACATTCGCGAAGATCACGGGCGGCAATACCTGGGGGGTCAAAATCCTGTACGCGGTGCAATACCGCTTCCACTTCATCCAGCTCAATGTCATTGCCTTCGGACAGGGTCTGATGCAGTTCTTCCAACGATGTACCAAGATAACCATCGTCATCGATGGCGTCAATAATGGTTGTGGCAATGGCTTGGTCGGTTTCGCTGCAAGGGGAAAGATTTAGTTGCCATAATAAATGGTCTTGCAGGCTTTCGCTGCTGCTATCTGCTTGTTCGTAATTTAAGTTCTCGCCGTCATTGTTCCGCGAAACAGTGTTGTAGGAATCGGCGTAGGTATCAGTGTAGGAATCCTCCCATTCACTGTCGGTGGGTAAATCGTTGGGAATTTCTTGTTCTTGCTTGTCCACAGCGCGGTCAGCTATATCGATGTTTTCGCTGTCTTCACTCTGGGTTTCAATACGATTTTCACCGCCGTTGTTCTCAGTGGTGGTGATTGTTTCGCCATCACTCCGCTCATTGCTGTCGTTTTCACGACGTTCCGCAGCGGCCTCCTCTGTAATTTCAAGCATCGGGTTGGATTCAAGCGCTTCCTGAATTTCCGTTTGCAGTTCCAGCGTGGAGAGCTGTAACAAGCGGATAGCCTGTTGCAGTTGAGGGGTCATGGTCAGATGCTGACCCAGTTTAAGCTGTAAGGTTTGCTTCATTAATATGCGAGTTGAGCCTTGGTCAACGTCGTTTCTCTCAAAGGGAAATGATCTTTCTGCCGGTTAGGAATGGGCACGCAATAATTTCCTTGTTTTGCATCCCAACTTCGCCCGTTCTTCAATCACAAAAGCTCGAAATAGAACGACTATTCTTGCACTTTCGTTCGGCAACGGCTCCTGCGTTGCTCTACCTCCTGCATCCATGCAGTCGTCAATTAGGACGAACCAATACGGACTAAATCCGGGCGCTAAACCGGGAAGTTATTGCGTGCCCATTCCTTATTTATTGTCATCTAGGTGTCAGTCTACTCCAAACCTCGGGATGTTGAAGGTTTGGTCGGTATTTATTTTTTATGTATTCAATAGACGTTGCCATATGTCAAAGCTTGAAATCCTGTCCCAGATAAACGTTTCTGACATGGGAATCGTTAAGCACGTCCTCCGGGATACCTTGAGCGATCACTTCACCAGCATTCATAATATAGGCACGATGGCAAATCCCAAGGGTTTCTCTTACGTTATGGTCGGTAATCAGCACACCGATGTTGCGCTCGGTTAAGTGTTTGATTATACGCTGAATATCCAGCACGGAAATAGGGTCAACACCGGCAAAAGGTTCGTCCAGCAGAATAAAATTAGGCTCGGTGGCCAGTGCGCGGGCGATTTCCACCCGCCGACGCTCTCCGCCTGAGAGGCTCATGCCCAACGAATCACGAATGTGGCTGATGTGCAGCTCTCCCAGCAATTCATCCAATTTGCAGCGCTGTTGTTGTCGCGTCAGGTCGGCTCGGGTCTGTAAT
The DNA here is from genome assembly GCA_003229995.1 of Gammaproteobacteria bacterium. Classification (GTDB taxonomy): domain Bacteria; phylum Pseudomonadota; class Gammaproteobacteria; order SZUA-152; family SZUA-152; genus SZUA-152. Next base: position 7,165 of record QIGJ01000192.1, read on the forward strand.
ATGGCCAATAAGTTATCCGCGACGCTGAGCTTACGAAATACCGAAGCTTCCTGTGGCAGATAACCGATGCCCAAACGGGCCCGTGCATGTAATGGATAATGGGTGACATCATGCCCGTTGAGTTGAATCTGACCGTGATCACAAGCCACCAGACCGACGATCATGTAAAAGCAGGTTGTTTTGCCGGCACCGTTGGGGCCCAGCAGACCCACCACTTCGCCACTGTCGACAGTGACGGAGACTTTTTTCACGACCTGCCGTGATTGGTATTGCTTGGCGAGGTCGATGGCGACCAGATTACTCATGGCCGGGGGTCAATTTTTTGGAGGCGAGTTTGGGGAGCGTTTGGGGCGAGGCTGCAAGGTAACGGTCACTCTCTGCTGTTCACCCGTCTTGTTGGCAGCACCGCCATTGGCGATCACTCGTTCGGCATCAGGGTCATATTGAATGCGATTACCGCTAAAACGATTTCCGCCCTGCCAGAATTGTGCTTTGCCCAGCAGTAGCACTTGTTTGCTGTTTGCGTTGTATTCCATGCGCTGACTGCTGCCTTTCACGGTTTTTCCGTCTGCCCGTTGTTGTAAATAATGCGCTGGCTGACCCTGTGCGGTGATGCGCTGCAATTCTCCTTCCGTGCTGTACACCACCACCGTATCGGCACGCATCTCAATGCCGCCCTGACGCACGACCACATGGCCGGTGTAGGTCATGACTCCCAGGACTTCGTCAATCTCTGCTCGATCAGCCTCAATATGAACAGGCGGTTGGCTATCATCGTTACTGGCCAATGCCAGTGCGCTGAACACAGCGCTCATCAGCAATAACAACAGGAGCTTAAGGCGCATAGACCCCCCGTACCTGCGACAATAATTGCACCTGCTCCTCGCGGAAATACACTTGTAGACCGACTGTTTTCAAGGTGTCTTTGTTTTGCACAATGGTGGCTGCCTGATCCGTTTCTGCATAGTCATCCGCTGGCCGCACGCGCACATCGCGGGTACTAATCTGTAAATTGGCCGATGCCAGCTCATCAGGGTAGCGTTGGATGGTCACCGAGCCATCCAGAAAAATCTGCGCATTGCCATTTTCTGCGCGACCGGTTTTCGCCACTGCCGTCCAGCGCTGACCATCGGACTGGAAAGCGGTAAATTGTGGTTGCGTAAATTCGCTGCGGTCATCATCAGCGTAGTGTGCCATATGTGTGGCCTGGAGTTGATATTGCGGTCGTCCCTGTTTGTCGAATACTTGTGAGGTGAAATTTTCCATGAACGAGTCTGGCACACCCTGAGTATGTGGTGTCACTACCGGTTCCTTATCTGGCTGTTTCTGAAACAACCATACACTGAGTCCGGTGACAAGCACCACCAGCAGGGGGACGAAGGATTTCCACAGACGCTGAAACAACATTCAATACCTGGATCTGGCAAACAACTTATTGTAAATAGTGTTGCATGGCGGCGTTCAGCGTTCCCTGCGCCTCCATAATCAGTTCACAGAGATCACGCGCTGCTCCCTGCCCACCGTTGTGTGGGGCTTGCCAATGGGCGTGCTTGCTCACCAGTGCATGGGCATCGTTGGTCGCTACGGCCAGCCCCACACGCCGCATAATGGGCAAATCCACCACATCATCACCCATGTACGCCACTTGTTCTGCGTTGAGTCCCAGTTTGGCAATAAGCGTTTCGAAGGCGGGCAGTTTTTCCAGCTTGCCCTGATAAACGTGCTTGATACCGAGGTTGGCCATGCGGTGTTCCACCACTTTTGATGTACGACCGGTGATGATGCCTACCGCCACACCGCTGCCTTGCAGCATTTTCATGCCGTGACCATCACGGGAGTGAAAAGCTTTGTATTCCTGGCCATCGTCACCGAAAATCAAACGGCCATCGGTGAGCACGCCGTCTACGTCAAAGATCAGCAGTTTGATGTGAGCCGCGCGGGCGAGAATGTCTTTCATATTATTCCTGTATTGAGTCCCTGGCCCAGCTTTTTCAAAGTGAAATTAAGTAGTAATGCATCATTTCTAGTTAAATTATTGACATAATCCAGTAATTTTTTTATTTCGATACCCCTTACCTTAATAGGATTGTGCTCTCTGGGCACACCATCAATATATACCAGTTGCTCACTCACCAATGAAGGGTCTATATTTAAACGGTTGATGGGGGGCTGTAGAACAACAAAAGGTGAGCAACATTCGGTATTATCCAGTTTTGCGTGTTCAATTTTCCAAAAGGATTTTGCGCCATAGGCTGCTTGATAAGCATTCCCTTTCTTTTTTAGAAACACTACCCATTGTCCTAGGCTGGAAATAGAAAGACCCTGCCAATGCATCTTAATGACAGTATTTTTGGATTGGCCCAGCACTAACTCTCTCATTGTTGCAGAAGCACTTCCAGGCATAGACTTTCCTTGAGACTTGATCTCAAAAACATCCACAATGGCTATCAACTCACTGCTTGTTACTAATTCTGAAAAATCAGAAGGTATCGGTTTTGCGCTGAATATAATGGGGGGGAATAAAGTAACTATCGAAAAAATAATGAGTTTTGATGTTACTTTGATACCGGTCATGTTGTTTTCCATATTTTATAAAATATTAGTGGCTCTACTCAGCCTGATTATTTGAAGATAAATCAAGAGCTGATTTTGTCAGTATCTGATTTTCCGCATAATAATTATTCCAGGGTTTAATGCCAGAACTTAAATCAAAAATTTATTACGTGTCCATTCCTTACAGGACTCAAATGTCAAACCACCCCTGCACGTAGCAGATCATGCATATTCAGCGCACCAACGGGTTGCTGTTGTTCATTCACCACCATCAGTGAATTAATTTTGTGCTGCTCCATCAGGCTCAGTGTTTCCACCGCCAATTGTCGGGGATGCACTGTTTTGCAATGGCGTGTCATCACCTCGGCAATACCGATTTGATGCACATTAACCTCGCCATGATCCAGCACTCGGCGCAGATCACCATCGGTAAAGATACCCGCCAGCTTACCATCGGCGTCAACGATACCGGTCATCCCCAGACCTTTTTGCGTCATTTCCAGTAACGCTTCGCTAAGACTGGCAGTCTCATCCACACAGGGAATGCTATCGTTGCCGTGCATAATGTCTTCCACATGCAGCAGTAAACGCCGCCCCAGTGAACCGCCGGGATGCGACAGTGCAAAATCATCCGCAGTGAATCCACGTTGTTCCAGCAATGACACCGCTAGCGCGTCGCCCATCACCAGGGCTGCCGTCGTGCTGGAGGTGGGGGCCAGTCCCAGCGGGCAGGCCTCTTTTTCCACACTCACATCAAGGTGAGCGTCGGCAGCCTCAGCCAGGGTGGAGCCAACCTTGCCGGTAAGCGCAATGAGCGGGACTCCCAAACGTTTGATGAGCGGCAGAATGGTGAGGATTTCAGTGGTTTCACCGGAGTTGGATAACGCCAGCACCACATCATTGCGGGTGATCATGCCCATGTCGCCGTGACTGGCCTCACCAGGATGCACAAAAAAAGCGGGGCTGCCGGTGCTGGCCAGCGTGGCGGCAATTTTTTCGCCGATATGGCCAGACTTGCCCATGCCCAGCACCACAATGCGGCCTCCGCAGTCATACATAAAACGGCAGGCATGCACAAAGTTCGGGCCAATGCGACCGGTAAGGTCGGTTACGGCTTTGGCCTCAATGTCGATGACCGCAAGGGCTATTTGTTGAAGTTTAACGGGATTCATCATTTATGCCTAAATCTATCAGCCCAGGCCTGTCAGGCCCAGCCACGTCATGTAACCGATAAAGCAGGCCAGTAACAATCCGCCTTCAAGGCGGTTGATACGACCTGGTCCCCTAAAACCATAGGCCATCAGAAACAACACGAAGGTTAATCCCAGCACGACGGGAAAATCACGTTGCAACACTGCCGGTTCCAATACGCTGGGTGCGATCAATCCTGGCAAGGCCAGTACCGCCGACAAGTTGAACATATTGGAGCCGATGATATTGCCCACGGCCATATCGTCTTCGCCCTTGAGTGCGCTCATTACCGAGGCAGCCAGTTCTGGCAGACTGGTACCGATGGCGATAATGGTCAGACCAATCACCAAGTCACTGACACCCAGATCACGGGCAATATCCACCGCACCCCACACGAGCAGTTTGGAACTCAGCACCAAAGCCACCAGACCCAGTACGGCCCAGAATACAGCCTGTCCGGTACTCAGACTGGTAGGAACCCCCCTTTCAAATTCACTGGTCAATGGGTCTGTTACCGAAGCCGTTATTTGAGAATCAGAGGCCGCAGGTTGTGATCGCTTGCCCAGCCAGATCATCCAGAAAATCAACAAGACCGTGGAGCCCAGTAGAACAGTGCCGTCGAGTACATCCAGCTCGCCATCCAGCATCAAGGCACCTGCTAGCAAGGTCACTGCAAACAGCACTGGGAATTCGCGGCGCAGAATGCCAGAGTCCACTGTTAGCGGCATGATCAGCGCTGTTACCCCCAAAACCAGTGCAATATTGGCGATATTGGAGCCCAATGCATTACCGATCCCTATTCCGGGATTACCACTGCTGGCGGCCATCCCGGACACCAGCATCTCGGGTGCCGACGTGCCAAACCCCATAATGGTCATGCCGATAATCAGCGGTGACACTCCCAGGTTACGTGCCAGCCCTGCTGCGCCATGCACAAAACGTTCAGCACTCCATACTAAAAATATCAAACCACCCAGCACAGCCAACCACGACATCCACATCTATTTAAAAATCTCCACTATTTAAAAACCTCCACTTACGGCACTGACAACGGGTTCCGCAGTCCCTTCTGCAAACGCGTAATGCAACACCAGCCCGACAAATATTATCGCGCCAAGCCAATGATTATTAAGAAAAGCCTTGAAGCAACCCTCAGGATTACGATCACGAATCAGCCACTGCTGATACACACCCAACCCTGTTGCTGCCAACAGACTCAGAAAATAAAACAGACCCAATTCCAGCTTGTTGCCGATAATCCACAGGGTGAGCAGAAACATCACCTGGATGCTGCCAATAATCATGCGGTCGGCATCGCCAAATAAAATTGCCGTGGATTTGACGCCAACCTTCAAATCGTCTTCGATGTCCACCATGGCATACATGCTGTCATAAGCCGTGGCCCATAATACGGTGGCAACGAGCAGCAGCCACGCTACCAGTGGCACCTCGCCAGTCTGTGCCGCAAATGTCATGGGAACCGCCCAGCCGAAAGTCAGCCCCAAAAACACCTGCGGCAAATAGGTGTGGCGTTTCGTAAAAGGATAAACTGTCACCAGCACCGCGCCGACCAGCGACAGAGCAATGGTGAACCCGTTCGTCGTCAATACCAGCATAAAAGCAATCAGGCATAACACCACAAACAGTATCAGTGCTTCCCGGGGTGTTACCGTGTTCGCCGCGATGGGACGGCTTTTGGTGCGCTCAACATGTGGGTCAAATTCACGATCAGCGTAGTCATTAATCACACAACCCGCTGCACGCAACAGCACCACGCCCAGCACAAATACCAGCGTTACTCCTGTATCCGGATTGCCTTGTCCCGCAATCCACAACGCCCATGCCGTCGGCCATAGCAACAGGTAAGTGCCAATGGGACGGTGCAGGCGCATCAGCAACGCATACTGATAACTGCGATCTTTAACGCGCTCCCAGTTCAGGTTCGATATCACTGTTGGTAGGTTCATGGACGGGTACTGTAGCGGACTAACCGTGGTGTGGGCAGATAGCGGGGAGAAAAATTTCACTCACCAGTAATGGATGGTGATTGAGAAAAAAGGTTGAACGCCGACCCCAGATGCTCGTCGGTGGTTGTGATAAACCTGCGGTGGCGCGCGCAAACAACGGTTGTTCTGATGACAGTTGCGCAACCTCAATACTGCTGCGTACCATGGAGCGGTCTGCAAACAGCACCGCGCCTAATGGTTTTTTACCCAGCCGTGACAGGCGGCGGCGGGGCCCGGTCAAGGTACGCACCGGAATCACCGTACGCGCAAACACCCATGGTTGATCATCACATAACAAACGCACCTCGCGCACAAAACAGCGTTGATGTGGCACTGTGCCCAGTGCCTGTGCCTCATTCAACATCGGTCGTTGCCAGTGTTGCTCAATAGGTTCAACACGAAACTGACCCTGGCATGTCTGCTGCAAACGACGGGTTAACGAAGCAGAATCCAGTAACCAGTCCAGCAATTCAGACGATGCGCCATGACAGGCAACAGGTGACCACGCCTGCCAGCAGGGTTCAAATCGGTGTTTGCCTAAGAGAGGATGGGTCACGAGGATATTACAGATGTGTCAGATTTAAATGAGAGCGGATTGTACCGCAAGTTACGTGCGGGGTCGTTCGGGGATTTTTATTTCTGCACAAATACCGATTTAACGCTGCCATGGAATCAACAGGGAGTACAGCCACACCCTTCTAAATCCAGAGGGAGTCAGGTTGTTGAATACCTGAGTGGTGACTGATTTTGTTGACAGACCGGTAAAATTATTTTTTGGTGATCAGCGAATCACTGATTTCACCCGCCCAGTGAATCGATGCCAGATAGGCTGTGCGCAAAGTGTCGCTATCATAGTGTGTGTCGCTCAGATTGTTCCATTGGCCGCGCTCATAATCCAATACCAGCGACAACAGTTGTCCCAGTTCGCCCGTTTGATTCAACAGGGCATAATGCAGTGTATCGGATAGCGGTAAGGTATCCAGAATTTCCGCCAGTGGTTTGTCGATGAAGGCGTCCAATGCTGAGAACAGACCCATAGTGAAAGCGTTTTCAGCAGATACAGGCGTGCCAGTGGACAGTGTTTCACACATGTGCGCACGAATCAGCGCGGTGAGAATCAGTTCGTAGGGCTTGTCATCAATACTGGACATGGCCAGAATCGCTACCCAAGTTTTGATGGTATTGAGGCCCAATAAACTGATGGCCTGCTGTATGGATTCGACTTTTTTTCCAACACTGACGTGTGCGGAATTGATATAACGCAGAATCCGGTATGACAGGGAAACATCCTGTGTCACCAATGTTTGTAGTTCACTGAAGTCCAGTTCGGGGTTCTGCAATTTGGTCAGCAACTGCATGATGGCCATGCGGCTTGTCGGTGTGTGCGTGCCTTTGACGATTTTCGGTTTGCAAAAAAAGTAACCTTGAAAATAATCAAAACCCAATGCTTTGCAATATTCGTATTCTTCCGGAGTTTCGACTTTCTCTGCCAGTAAACGTATACCGGTTGGACGAAGTTTTTTGACTTGTTCAGTCAAGGCGCTTCCCGGCAAAGTGAACAGGTCAAATTTGATGATGTCCGCCAGTTCCACTAATGCCTGTTTACTGTCATCACAAATAAAATCATCGAGAACGATGGTGTGACCCGCAGCTTTCAGTTTTTTCAGACCGGCAATGACAGCTTCTGTGGGTTCGATATCTTCCAGTACCTCCAGTACCAGATTGTCTTGAGCCAATGATAGTGGCAGGCCTTCCACAATGTAGCGTTCAGTGAGATTGATAAAAGCCAGTGATTGTCCGACCAACTCGGGCAGGCCGACCTCCATCAGCGCATTGATCAGTACCTGGGAAGTGGCGTCATCGCCATCAACCACGTTGGCGTAATTGTTTCCGCTGGAGCGATACAGCAGTTCGTAGGCATACACATACAGTTTGCGATCATAAATGGGTTGGCGGGCAATGAAAAAATCGGACACGGCGGCAATCCTTGCAAGTGGTCACTGACATGAGCCAAGTGCTTGTTTGGTTCCTGGTGGTATCGGCAGACGCCAAAGGGGCTTTAGGCGGGCTTTCAGGGAAGAGAGTGTTAAAGACTGGGTTTTTTGACGGCTAATTTCGCAACGGTGTCCGTTTGCCGCTTTGTCGATAGTTCAGATAATCCGCAAGAATCAAAGCATGATCAAAAGCCAGAAGTGAAGGCAGGTGCTCAGGCAAAAAAATCTGCACATTTGCAGCATCATCGGCAGCCCGGGGTTCGCCGCTGGCCTCGGCAATATAGACGGCACAGACGGTGTGGCCACGCGAGTCACGGGCCGGGTCCGAGTAACATCCCAACAAGGTGATGAGTTTTACCAGCAGTGAAATTTCTTCCACAGCTTCCCGTACGGCAGCCTGCTCCAGACGTTCACCCACATCCACAAAACCGCCGGGCAGTGCCCAGCCATACGGCGGGTTTTTACGTTCGATAAGCAGTATGGGGTGGCCGGGTTGATCAATGAGTTCGATAATAATATCGACGGTGATTTTGGGCGTTTCGGGTGCGGGCATCGGTTTGGTTATCAATACAGTAGCAGGGCTGCCAGGCCTAAAAATGCCAGGAAGCCGATGACATCGGTAACGGTGGTGAGTAACACACCACCTGCCAGCGCGGGATCAATGCCGACTTGCTTTAGCGCCAGCGGAATAGTTGCCCCGGCCATGGCAGCGACAATCAGATTAATCAGCATTGCGGCAGCGATAATGCCACCTAATTGTGCATCGTCAAACCAGACCGTCACAATACCGCCGATGATCAGTGCCCAGATTATTCCGTTGAGCCCGCCCACTAACAGCTCCTTGTTAAACAGCCGCCGTGCATTGGAACGGCTGATTTGTCCCAGCGCCATGCCACGAATGACTAACGTCAGGGTCTGGTTGCCCGCAATGCCACCCATGCTGGCAACGATGGGCATGAGAATGGCCAGGGCGACCATTTTTTCCAGGGTGGCATCGAACTGGCCGATGACCCATGAAGCCAGCAGGGCAGTGAGCAGATTTACTCCCAACCAGACAGCCCGACGTTGCGAGCTGGTGGCCACGGGTGCAAACATGTCATCCTCTTCTGAAAGGCCAGCCATGCTCATCAATGAATGCTCGGCTTCATCACGAATCACGTCCACCACATCATCAATGGTGATACGCCCCAGCAACCTGCCGTCTTCGTCTACTACCGGTGCCGATATCAGATCACGTTTTTCAAACAGGCTGGCGACTTCCTGTTCCGGCAGGGTGGCAAGCATCGCCTCCCGTTCGCGATCCATATGTTCTGCCACAAGGGTGTCGGGGCTTTTGATCAGTAGCGTTGTCAGTGGCAGCAGCCCAAGGTATTTATTTTCGCGATTGGTCACAATGAGCTGATCGGTCATTTCCGGAATTTCACCGATGCGTCGCAGAAAACGCAATACGACATCGAGATTGATGTCTGCGCGTACGGTAATGGTGTCAGTATTCATCAGCCCGCCAGCAGTGTCTTCCGGGTAAGACATCACTGCTTCCAGTCGTTCACGGTGCTGGGCGTCCATAGCTTCCAATACCTGCTCGGTGACCGCGTCGGGAAAATCGCTGAGAATGTCAGCGAGGTCGTCGGTCTCCAGTCCTTCAGCGGCAGCGAGCAATTCGCTGTTATCCATGTCACGAATCAGTCGCTCACGCACATCATCGTTGACCTGCAACAACACGTCACCTTCCTGCTCAGCCGAAACCAGTTCCCATACCGCATCACGTTGTTCATGTGGCAGGGCTTCCAGCAAATGGGCAATTTCTGCCGGATGCAGCTCACGCAGTTCACGTTCTACACGGGCAAGCGTGCCATCGCGGAGTAAATCCGTGAACGCCTGCAATCGTTTGGTGCGGTGTTCGTGTTCTTTGTTTGAGTTGGGCATAACAATCCACCGGTAACGTGGTGGGATTTTACCTTATGGTAAGGATAGGTAGTAATGCATCATTATTTTAATATTTCCTTGCCTTTTTTGAGTGACTCAGCGTTGCAGCTCCCGTCATATAGCTCACTATGCGCCTTTCGCTGCGCCTTGATTCACTCAAAAAATTCGGCGGAAATGTTGTTAAAACAATGTTGTTAAAATAACGATGCATGACTACTTACGGAGTCGCTCAGGGATGTTTTTGACTGCGGTGGATATTGATGGCTAAGCGTTTGTTTTAGTTCACTATTATAAAACTGCCGTTTGGATTAGGATATCACCCAAATTCCTCTGAATTCCCACCTGGTGTTGATCAGGTGGTGTCCAGAAAAGGAGGGTTTGAGTGATGG
>QIGJ01000140.1 GCA_003229995.1 Gammaproteobacteria bacterium
TGAACATCACCTGCCCCGCTCGTCTGGCATTGTGTGAGCAAACTATTCAACGCACGATGCATGGCATTCAGGTCGGTAATGTGTTCCTCGATCTTTTTCAGCTTTACCTGTGCCAGTTGTTGCACCTGCTGGCAATGGCCGTCGCCGAGTTCGAGTAATTCCTGGATCTCTTTGAGCGTAAAACCCAATTGCTGAGCGCGCTTGATAAAGCGCACACGCAAAACATACTCCGCAGGATAATGCCGATACCCCTGGGCCGGTTTAGGCGGTTCGACGACAAGTTTCAGGCGTTGATAGTAACGAATAGTCTCAACATTCACCTCCGCCGCTGTAGCCAGTTTACCGATGGTGAATATTGTTGATGTTGATGTCATTGTTATTAGGTAATGTTTATCTTCCCTGAATTCGTTTACATCTTAGTGCATCTGCACTAAGAAATGGGCACGCCTGTGGAACCCTGTACAGTTTGCGAAAAGCCATCCCGAGAAAAACCAGGGTAATGCCAATAAAAATCGGCCGGTATGGTTCCATGTCATTCATAGCTGAGTTTCATTCGATTTCGTTTGTACTTTAGTCATCACATCCTCGGTAACACTACTCAAAAAACCTGAAAACTTTTTACTGAGGTTCTGTTTTTCAATGTGCTTGACACTGTAAATCTCAGCTTGAGAAACGCGATCCAATAAATAATCATCACTGGTTTTCAATTCATCCACCAGAGCCAGTTCTTTCGCACGGATACCAAACCAATATTCACCGGTCGATACCTTTTCAAGATCCACAACGGGTCTCTCTTGCTTAACGAAATTTTTAAACAGGTCATGCACATCATCAATATCTTCTTTAAATTTGTTCCGTGCCTGCTCAGTGTTTTCACCAAACAGGGTCAAAGTACGTTTATATTCACCTGCCGTGATCATTTCAAAATCAATATCATGCTTTTTAAGCAATCGATTAAAATTAGGTATTTGCGCAACCACACCAATTGAACCGACTATCGCGAAAGGCGCGGCCAGAATATGATCGGCAACACACGCCATCATATATCCACCACTGGCTGCAACCTTGTCCACAGAAATAGTCAGGGTGATACCTTTATCCTTGATTCGCTTGAGCTGAGATGCCGCCAATCCGTATGTGTTGACCATACCACCCGCACTACTGACCCGAACAAAGACTTCATCGTTTTTTCCTGCCACCATTAAAATGGCGGTAATTTCCTGGCGCAGTGATGTCACCGCTGAGGCTTTGATATCACCTTCAAAATCTAAAACAAAAATTCGTTGTTTATCCGAATCTTTCGGCGTTTTTTTCTCTTTTTTAATGGTTGCTTTTTTCTCTTTTTCCAGTTTTTTTATTTCATCGTCGTTAAGCAGCACAGTTTTCATCGTCATACTGATGTCATCGTACCGATCATTTAAGCGGGTGATTTTTATACGCTCATCAGATTTATCTTTGTTTCTTACTATTACTGAGACAACCACAATAACAACCACTAAAATTGCCGACACAATGGTCAACACCTTGGCGGCAAACATCCCGTACTCTGCTAAAAATTCCACCGATTACCCCTTTTATATTCAATTTTTGCACGTCTAATTCAGCATAGCCTTTAATTTATGACGGTAAATTGTACCATCATAGTGCGGACACTGCTCTGGGAGCTGACTTTTCATTCTCGGACAGGCTCCCAAATATATACCCATAGCGATTGAGATTTAGGCCTGATTGCACGCCCTATTGATTCCATGGCGGCGTTTAAATGTCTTGCAATAGAGCGGCTATTACGCGTCACTTTGCCTAGCCATGAAATAAATATGACGCACATTGACACCTGAATCTCAATCGCCACGAGTATAGATAGTTGATAGCCGAAGATTCAACGGAAGAACTTCACAGAAGTTTCATTGTAATAAAACAATGCAGACACCATCGCTGAGAGCGACGCAGGGTATATCCACGCGCACCACTGCTACTGGTCAGACTCACCATCTCTGGTTAGCAATCTGACGACCCACACCGCTAAAACAGTTTATTCGGCCCTAATAGCCAGAGACCGATTTCGCCTTTTCGGGCGTGTATGACATAGCCTTTGAGGTCTTCGCTCTGGAAGCATTTTTGTTGCTTCTCTGGCAGCCCCACTTCCACCAGTGTACCGGGTGGAAACGGCATATTATCAAGTCGCGCAGCTATTCCTTCCCGGCTGATATCATGCACTTGCGCATTGACACTGCCATGGCGAGGATTGCTGAGGGTGACATTAAAATTATCATTGTTTCGGGGATAACATCGATGTTCCATGTCCTGCCTCCTCTGACGCAATCAGACGATCAACCAATACTTCCGCTTCCAGCCAGTCATTAACGGGTGAGTTGTTAACGAAGCCATGCTGCTCGGCGATATAATAGGAGGTTTCCGCAATCATGCGGCGGCGATAATCCGGATCGATTTTTTGCATGGATGTACTGTCGACCGCGTGTTGTACTCTGGGTGTTTTACCTGTCGATTTTTTGGCGTTCGTCGCCGGTTTTTTGCTGGTGGGTTTTCTACTGGTGTTTTTTTTGCTGACCGTCCTTCCCGCATTTGCCATACACCTGCTCCTTTGCGTTATCTCGATGAGTGAAGGAAAATATAGGTTCCCATTTTGCAACTTACAAGCCCTCCGGCATAAATAATTTGCAAAAAGTGTTTCTGAGCGGTAGAAAAAATGTTAGGGGCATTTATTTCGCGTTAGATACGGGGTTGGGATTGGCCTGTTGGGCTTGTCGATAAAGGCTGAGATATTCTTGTGCGCTGTTTCGCCAAGAAAAATCCTGTTGCATTCCAGTGGTTTGCAACTGCTGCCATTGTGCTTTGTCACGATAGCGCCGCAAGGCACGTTTGATTGTTTTCAATAATGCCAGACTGTCATCTGTATTGATGATAAAACCATTGGCCGTACCTTTGGCCAGTGTTTTGGCGCTAGTATCGGTTACCGTATCCGCCAGCCCACCGACATTGCGCACAATGGGCACTGTGCCATAACGCAGGCTGTACATCTGGTTGAGGCCGCAGGGTTCGAAACGGGAAGGCATCAGGTACATATCGGCACCGGCTTCGATACGGTGCGCCAGGGTTTCATCGTAACCAATACTGACTGCCAGTTTATTGGGATATTGTCTGGCCAGGGTTGTCAGCCGGGTTTCCAGAGTCTGGTCTCCACTGCCGAGCAGCGCGAGTTGCAGCGGCAGTTTTACGAGGCTGGGTATTGCATCAAGAATGATATCAATGCCTTTTTGCGTCACCAGTCGGCTGACCAGCCCCAGCAACGGTGTACCCGGTTTTTGTGGCAAACCTAATGCGGTTTGCAATGCCTGTTTGTTGGCGTGTTTGCCGCTCAGGTTATTGGCATCGTAATGTTTTTCCAACAGTGGATCAGTGGCCGGATTCCATTCTTCTGTGTCGATGCCGTTGAGGATGCCGCTCAATACAGCGCTGCGATGGCGCAGTAAACCCTCCAGCCCGTTACCAAATTCAGCGGTCTGGATTTCGCGGGCATAGCCGGGGCTGACGGTGTTAATACGATCAGCAAATACCAGCCCACCCTTGATGAACGAGAGTTGTTCGTGGAATTCCAGTATATGGTGACTCCACCAACTGGCAGGCAGACCCAGTTGTTGCAAGTTGTGCGCGGGAAACAGTCCCTGATAGGCAAGATTGTGAATGGTGAATACGCTGGCGGGACGCTGTGCTGATAATGCCAGTAACGCGGGTATCAAACCCGTTTGCCAGTCATTGCAATGAACAATGTCCGGAGCCCAGTTTAACCCGGCCTGATTCAGGGCCAGACGGGTGACAATACGGCTGAACAATGCAAAACGCGCCGCGTTGTCCGCCCAGGGTTGGCCATTGCTATTAAGGTACGGATTGCCAGGGCGATCAAAATAACCAGGAGCATCCACCAGCCAGACTTTCAGAGGGCTATCAGGCAACTGCCCTTCACGCAAGGTAACGGTATCAGTACCTTCAGAAAATTGCGCGAGAATTTTCGTGTCACCCAGTTGCCCGACAGCCGTCGCATAGGCGGGCATGATCAGACGCACATCAAGTTGCAGGTCCAGCAATGCACAAGGCAGGCTGCCCGCCACGTCTCCCAGACCGCCGGTTTTGATCAGTGGGTAGGCTTCGCTACTGACAAACAAAATACGCAAATTCAACCCATTCGACGTGGCTGTAGCACCACAGCCGCCAATGGCGGCAAGTCCAGCAGCACTGAATGGAAACGTCCCATCCAGGGCGTAGCTTCGGCGGCGACGCCACCGGCATTACCCATATTGCTACCACCGTAATGCCCGGAATCCGAATTGAGCACTTCGGCATAGAAGGTGTTATCCGGTACACCGATGCGATAACCGCTGCGGGGCACGGGGGTAAAATTAAGAATCACGATCACATATGCATCACCATCACGGCGTAAAAAGGAAAGAATGGACTGGTCGGCATCGTGGCAATCGATCCACTCAAATCCTTCCGTTTCAAACTCGTGCAGGTACAGTGCAGGGGTGTCCCGGTATAGATGGTTCAGGTCGCCAATCAACTGTTGTACTCCCTGATGCAAGGGATAATCGGTAACGTACCAATCCAGTGTCTGATCAAAATTCCATTCGTCGCCCTGGGCAAATTCATTGCCCATGAATAACAGTTTTTTGCCGGGATAGAGAAACATATAAGTGTACAACAGTCGCAAATTGGCGAAGCGTTGCCATTCATCACCGGGCATTTTGTACAACATGGATTTTTTACCGTGTACGACTTCGTCGTGAGAAAACGGCAACATGAAATTTTCGCTGAACAGGTATAACAGGCCAAAAGTCAGCCGGTCATGATGGTAATGCCGATGTACCGGGTCTTTACTCTGGTAATCCAGTGTGTCGTGCATCCAGCCCATGTTCCATTTCATGCTGAAACCCAACCCACCCACCCAGGTCGGTCGGGTCACCTGCGGCCAGGCGGTGGATTCTTCGGCGATAATCAGGGTGCCGGGCTGGCGCTCATGGGCAACAATGTTCAGCTCGCGTAAAAATTCGATGGCTTCCAGGTTTTCGTTGCCACCATAGATATTGGGCACCCAGTCGTCGGCCTCGCGGGAATAGTCCAGATACAACATGGAAGCCACGGCATCCACCCGCAAACCATCGATATGAAATTCCTCTAACCAGAACAGGGCACTGGCCAGTAGAAAGTTTTTCACTTCATTGCGGCCAAAGTTATAAATCAGCGTACCCCAGTCACGGTGTTCACCACGACGCGGATCTTCGTGCTCGTAGAGCGCACTGCCATCGAAACGGGCCAGTGCAAAATCATCTTTGGGAAAATGTGCGGGCACCCAGTCTAGCAATACGCCAATGCCCTGCTGATGACAAAGATCAACAAAATAACGGAAATCATCTGCCTGTCCAAAACGGCGGGTCGGCGCAAAATAACCGGTGGCCTGATAGCCCCAGGAAGCGTCCAGCGGATGTTCGGTAATGGGCAGCAGTTCAATATGGGTAAAACCCAACCGGGTGACATAGTTCACCAATTGATGAGCCAGTTCCCGATAATTAAGAAATTGACCGGTATCATCACGCTGCCAGGAACCCAAATGCACTTCGTACACAGAGACAGGCCGGTGCAACCAGTCCGCCGACTGGCGTTGCTGCTGCCAAGCCGAGTCCTGCCAGTCATAATTCGTTTTACTGCGCACAACAGCGGCAGTATCAGGACGCAGTTCATATTGTTGTGCGTAAGGATCCGTTTTGGTGAGCAATTGACCGCTGTCCCGGTTACGCAGTTCAAACTTATACAAGGCACCGGCTTGTAATTCAGGGATAAACAATTCCCAAACGCCACTGCCACCTCGGGATCGCATGGGATGACAGCGCCCGTCCCATTGATTAAAGTCACCCACCACACTGACCCGCTCGGCATTAGGAGCCCAGGTCGCAAACAGAATGCCCCGGATGCCTTCTACCTCATGTTCATGCGCACCCAGCACCCGGTACAAATGCCAATGGCGTCCTTCGCCAAACAAGTGCAGATCAAATTCAGCCAATTGCGGCCCGAAACTGTAAGGATCGTGTTTGACATGCGCCTGACCATGACTATCTTTCCAATGCAGAGAATAAAAACGGGGAATCGTTTTTGCCGAACCACTCCAGCTAAACAGATCCGTCTTGCCCCGTCGTTGCATGAGTGGCCCCTCTGCACCCAGGCACATTTCCTGACAATGCGGCTGGAACACACGGATAGTTTCCTGTTGGCCTTTGTCGGGCTGCCCGGAGTGATGCCGTCCTAACACCATGAAAGGATCATGGTGTCGGGCTTCGATGATTTTTTGCTCATCGGCAGATAAAGACAAAGAGCCAGTCGTTTTATGGAGCGTGTGTGTCATGGTCTTATTGTACGTCAGTTAAGAAGTGGTCACGCATTATTAATGACCACTATAAAGATACCTCCTGGTCGTCATTAGAACTGCTACGCTTGAAGTGTAGGCACCGGTGACGCAATATCCAGTGAGTCGGGGGTGTTTTTATCAACGCCACACTTTTACCACACTGAATGTATCGCCCGGGTGTTGAGTCTGCACTGTTAATTAACGACGAAATTCGTTCAAGGAGAATTTACAGTACCATGAGTCATTCACCCCGTTTTGTCAGTCGCCTGACACGAGATACGCTGGCCCTTATTCTGGCAGGTGGACGCGGTTCACGCCTGAAACAGTTAACCGAGTGGCGTGCCAAACCGGCAGTGCCATTTGGTGGAAAATTCCGCATTATCGACTTCCCGCTTTCCAATTGTATCAACTCCGGCATTCGACGCATCGGGGTACTGACCCAATACAAAGCGCATTCACTGATTCTGCATATCCAGCAGGGCTGGGGACACTGGCGCGGTGAATTCGGTGAATATGTGGAATTATTGCCCGCCCAGCAGCGTATTGCAGACTCCTGGTACGCGGGTACAGCGGATGCTATTTATCAAAACCTGGATATCATCCGAGCCCATAACCCCGATTATGTACTGATCCTCGCGGGTGATCATATTTACAAAATGGATTATGGGCCAATGCTCGCGGCACATGCAGAAAACGAAGCAGACCTCACTGTCAGTTGTATCGAAACAGACTTGAAAACGGCACAGGCCTTCGGCGTAATGGGTGTGGACAGTGATCATCGCATCCGTACCTTTACCGAAAAGCCCGAAAAGCCCGCACCCATGCCCGGCAAGCCGGACAAAGCGCTGGCCTCCATGGGCATCTATATTTTTAACAAGGCTTTTTTGTTTGAGCAATTGATCAAAGACGCTGACCTGACAAAATCTGCCCATGATTTTGGCAACAACATCATTCCCTCACTCATCGACAAATACCGGGTATTCGCTTATCCCTTTCTGGACACACAAAGTGGCATGCAAGCTTACTGGCGGGATGTCGGCACCGTCGATGCCTTCTGGGAAGCCAACCTGGAGTTGATTGGTGTGGTACCAGACCTGAATCTATACGATGCTGACTGGCCCATCTGGACTTATCAGGAACAGGCTCCCCCCGCCAAATTTGTCTTCGATGACGACGACCGGCGAGGCATGGCCGTTGATTCCATGGTTTCCGGTGGTTGCATTGTCTCTGGTGCCCAAGTACGGCACTCCCTGCTGTTTTCCCATGTGCATGTAGAGTCCTATACCAAAATCGAAGATTCAGTAATACTGCCGCATGTAAAAATTGGTGAGGGCTGCTGTATTCGTCGGGCGGTACTGGACAAGGGTTGCCGGATTCCGGCAGACACTGTTATTGGTTACGATGCCGTCGAAGATGCCAAACGGTTTCATGTTTCGCCCAACGGTATTGTGCTGGTAACACCCGACATGCTCGGGCAGGAATTACACCGAGTGCGTTGAAAAAGGGGTAACGATTCAATGTCATTAAGTTAACACCTAGATCCTGCAAGCGCTCACACTCACTCAGTACAAGCTCTTGATCCGTACAGTGAGATGAAACTTTTTGGTAATCACAATAAGGATTACGCTCAACGTTGTCATTCATTCTACAGATCAGAAAACTGAAAACCACCGGACATGTGTTGACACCTCCCTGATTCACCATTAATTCGCCAAACTGGAACCACCCATCGTGCCAAACAAACAAAAACTCAAAGTCGTGCTGTACTGGCATATGCACCAACCGGAATACCGTGACCAGCGCAATGGTGAATATTATCTGCCATGGACTTACCTGCACGCCATCAAGGACTATGTCGATATGGCGGCCCACCTCGAAGCGGTACCCAAGGCACGCGCCGTCATAAACTTTGTCCCGACTCTACTGGAACAGATAGATGACTACGCCCAACAGGTGCAACATTTTCTGCACAACACAGGCAACATCAAAGACCCCTTGCTGGCCGCCCTCGCCGAACCCGTGCTGGTCTCTGCAACTGACCACCGCCTGCGCCTGCTCAAGGAATGCTTGCGCGCCAACCGCCAGCACATGATTGACCGTTTTCCGGCCTATGCACAACTTGCCACTATTGCCGACTGGTTACTCAAACACCCAGAAGCCACGGTGTACGCCAGCGAGCAATTCTTCATTGATCTGTTAATGTGGTACCACCTCGCCTGGCTAGGCGAAACCGTACGCCGTAATGACTCGCGCATCAAACGGCTACTGGAACAGCAATCGGTCTACAGCCTGAATGACCGGCATGAACTGCTGGGGATTATCGGCGAACTGTTATCTACTCTCATTGGCCGTTACCGCACACTGGCGGAGCGTGGACAAGTGGAATTATCAGTAACACCTTATGCCCATCCCATCATGCCACTTTTACTGGATATTAAATCAGCCAGTGAAGCCATGCCGGATGTTACCCTGCCCTCTTTGCAAACCTACCCCGGTGGTGACGAACGGGTACGTTGGCACCTGACGCGCGGACTGGAAGTCTTCAAACATTATTTTGGATATACTCCACGAGGCTGCTGGCCCTCGGAAGGCAGCCTGAGTGAATCCACCCTGCAATTACTGGATGAATACGCCTTTGACTGGACTGCCAGCGGCGAAGCCGTGTTACGCAACAGCTTGCATAAGCCTGCCGAGGACAATGATCTGTGCGGTGACGCCAGCGTCCATCATACATACCGGCTGCGCGACACAAAAACAACGATTTTTTTTCGTGACGATGGCCTGTCTGACCTGATCGGATTTACTTATGCCGACTGGAAAGCGGATGATGCCGTGGCCAACCTCGTGCATCATCTCGAAAACATTGCCACCGCCTGCAAGGATCAACCCGACAGCATGGCATCGATCATCCTCGATGGTGAAAATGCCTGGGAATATTATCCCGAAAATGGTTATTACTTTTTACGCACCCTGTATGAAAAACTGTCTACCCACCCCGACCTGGAATTGACCACCTTCTCGGACTGTCTCGACGCCAACATCACCCCCACCGAACTGCCCCATCTGGTGGCCGGTAGCTGGGTCTATGGCACCCTCTCCACCTGGATTGGAGACACCGACAAAAATACTGGCTGGAACATGCTGGGCGATGCCAAACAAGCCTTCGACCGGGTACTGGCCAGTGGCAAACTGGATACAGAACAACAAACCCAGGCCGAACAACAACTGGCTATTTGTGAAGGCTCGGACTGGTTCTGGTGGTTTGGTGACTACAACTCAGCTGAATCCGTTGAATGTTTTGAATACCTGTACCGCAGCCACTTGGCGAACCTCTATTACTTGTTAGGCGAAACACCCCCCTCCTACCTGTCGCACGTATTTTCCCACGGCAGCGGCCAACCCGCCATGGGCGGCACCATGCGCCCTGGTCAGGCAACGGACTGAATGTTTCAGGGAACCGCTTTATGTTAGACGAAAGAACGGCATCTAGCAGCTGGCCATTCCAACACCGTCGATGCAGCGGCCTGTTATTACATCCTACTTCCCTCCCCGGTGAACTCAGTGCGGGCGACCTGGGCCATAACGCCTATCGCTTTATCGAATTCCTGGCCGCCAGTGGTATCCGGGTATGGCAAATGCTGCCTCTGGGCCCGACCCACGAAGACGGCTCCCCCTATCAATGCCTGTCAGTACATGCCGGCAATCCCCTGCTGATCAGCCTGGACTGGCTGGTGGATCGCGGCTGGCTGCACAAACCCCGCTGCCCAGTAAATGCCAACATCAACGCCAGTGAAACTTATCGCCTTAATTGCCTACACCTCGCCCGTATCGGTTTTGAAACTACCCCCGACACAAGCACACAACAGGCCTATATCGCCTTTCAGGCCGAACATGCCCACTGGCTGGAAAACTACGCCCTGTACATTGCCCTGCGTCGGGAACAAAACCAGCAAGCCTGGTGGGACTGGCCCGCAGAAGAACGGGACCGCAAACCTGCCGCCCTGCAAAAAGCAAAACAACGCCTGTCACAAGACATTGCCCAGGTACTGTTTGAACAATTTGTATTTTTCAGTCAATGGCACGAACTCAAAGGCTACGCACACCAACATGGCATAGCACTGTTTGGCGACGTACCCATCTTCGTCGCCCACGACAGCGCCGAAGTCTGGGCACAACGTGAATACTTCTCCGTTGATGCCCAAGGCAAAGCCGAAACCGTGGCCGGTGTACCACCGGATTATTTTTCCGAAACAGGACAATACTGGGGAAACCCTCAGTATCGCTGGGACCGGCTACAAGAAGATGGTTTTAGCTGGTGGATTGAACGTCTGCGTACCCAGCTCGCCCTGTTTGACCTGCTGCGCATCGACCACTTTCGGGGCTTCGAAGCCTTTTGGGAAATACCCGCTGGAGCAGAAACCGCCATTGAAGGTCACTGGGTCAAAGCACCCGGCGAAGCATTATTACAGGCACTACACACCGCCTTTCATCATCTGCCACTGGTCGCCGAAGACCTCGGCATCATCACCCCGGAAGTGGAACGACTGCGGCTCGCATTCAAACTGCCCGGCATGAAAATTCTGCAATTTGCCTTTGATGGCAACTCCGACAACCCCTACCTCCCGCACAACCATCAAACCCACAGCGTGGTCTACACTGGCACCCATGACAACGACACCAGCCTATCCTGGTATCAGGGATTATCACTGGATGAACGTCAACGACTGAGGGATTATTTGGGATTTGATATAGAAACCAACATGCCCTGGCCCTTAATACGTTGCGCCCTTGCCTCCGTAGCAGACATGGCAATTCTGCCCATGCAGGATGTGTTGGGACTGGGTGAAGGAAACCGTATGAACCTGCCCGGCACTGTCGATAATAACTGGCACTGGCGTTTTCAGTGGGCACAATTGCCAACCACACTGGCCGCGCAATTACATCATCTGAATGTGCTGTATGGTCGGTGTGAGCATACAGGGTGAATGTGCATTTTCGTTTGGGAATTGCGCTAAGGAATGAAACACAATAACTTATACAAATAGCGCTCTGATTTAGTGCGTATTTGTTCGTTCTGATTGACGACTGCATGGATGCAGGAGATAGAGCCGAGTCTGGAACAGAGGCCGAGATGCCAATGGTGTCAGTTATTGTGTTCCATTCCTTAGCACTTTTTTACTGAAAACACAGTCATTCCGGCATGCTTTTAGCCGGAATCCAGGTGTTTAAGCCACCGGACAAACACTTCATTAGTAGTACATCAGAAGGTTGTAGTAATGGCATTAACAAATGCAGAGGACGAAAAAAAGAGTTAACTTTGCGGTAAAAATATCACTGATGTTTTTCAGAATAAAGGTATTTTAGCGCTTAATTCACATTTAGTCATTGTTTATGGTGCCAGAAATTCACCCTGCTGAACTTATTAATTTAGGATAAAGGTAGCGTGACGTTCAGGCCGAGCATGAGCAAAAGATCGCCAATGTGCCCAATCCACTTTATCCACTTTATCCAGGCATGGCGCAGTGATCATAATAAACACTTTCTGTATAGCATCGACCGTTTGAATGCACTGCCAGTCTTTTGACTTGGCATTCCTACCTTCATTTTCCAGGAACCGGAAACTGGTTCGAGTGTATGAATGAGCAATTTTTGATCAAAACAAACCCGGATATACTGCTCTGCCTGTTTTACATATCAACGACAGGACTCTCCTTTAACAGATTGTTTTTAAATGAATTAAATGTATCGATCCCGGAATTTTGTGGTAGTATTATCTGTTTTTAATTTGTCATTATTCATATATTAGCGTCCTCACCATGTATGTGAATTTCATTTCACAT
>QIGJ01000137.1 GCA_003229995.1 Gammaproteobacteria bacterium
TGATACGACGCCGAGATAATTATCAAACCAGGAATCGATAATCAATGCCTGCAAAGGGGCGTCTCGATCACCTTGCGGCGCGGGAATTTTTTGCAACAAGTCTTCCAATAACGCATCGACACCCAGTCCCGTTTTAGCACTGACTCGCATGGCCTCGCTGGCTTCCACGCCAATGATGTCTTCAATTTCGTGAATCACCCGCTCCGGATCAGCGGCGGGCAGATCAATCTTGTTGAGCACCGGTACCACATCCACGCCCTGTTCGATGGCGGTGTAACAATTGGCCACACTTTGTGCTTCCACACCTTGCGAAGCATCCACCACCAGCAATGCACCTTCGCAGGCCGCCAGTGATCGTGACACTTCGTAGGAAAAATCGACGTGACCAGGGGTATCAATAAAATTCAGTTGATAGGTTTCACCATTTTTCGCCGTGTAATTGAGTGTAACGCTTTGTGCCTTGATGGTAATGCCGCGTTCGCGTTCCAAATCCATGGAATCCAGCACTTGCGCCGACATCTCCCGCTCAGACAAACCACCGCACATCTGAATGAAGCGGTCAGCAAGCGTGGATTTTCCGTGATCTATATGCGCAATAATGGAAAAATTGCGGATGTTTTCCATTTTTGACATGTATAAAGGTATCACCGAATTAAGGGAATGAAATCACGTTCGGAAGGAACGACCGGCGGGCATTGTAATCTATCTGGCTCGCCGCCGAAACAGAAACCCCGCAGACCATGTCGATCTGCGGGGATTTACTGCAAAACCTGGGCGGGTTATTTTTCCTTGATTTTCAGTGCCAGAAAAACAGGACCACCACGGCGTTGTACTAGTAGGGGTAACGATTTGTCCACGGGCAGCTCTGCAGATATTTCGGCAAAATGCTTGGCGTTTTTTATGTCCACATTGTTAATCATCAAAATCACATCACCCCGTCTTACCCCGGCCTTGCGCGCCGGACCCGCCTGGATTTTCTGCACAATCACACCGCCTTCCTTGATTTCCAGCTTTTTGCGCTGCTCGGCAGTGAGATCCATCACAGTGATGTTCAACCGGGTCTCGTTCGCCGTGCTTGGCTCACCGGTAGCCGCCTGCACATTGTCATCGGGTAATTCACCCAAAGTCACCTTCAGGATCTTAACTTCACCCTTACGCAAAATCTCTACTTTGACCTTTTCACCGACCGGACTGATACCCACCAACGGTGGCAGATTCGAAGAACGCACCACCGACTCATTATTGAAACGGGTGATAATGTCGCCGACTTCCAGTCCTGCTTTTTCTGCGGGACTGTCTTTGAGTACCTTAGCCACCAAAGCACCACGCGGTTTGTCCATGCCAAACGATTCCGCCAGCTCGCGGGTGACATCTTGGATCAGTACACCCAACCAGCCACGGGCCACTTTGCCCCCATCTTTCAACTGTTCAACGACCTGCATGGCCATATCGATGGGAATGGCGAATGATAAACCCATAAAACCGCCAGTGCGGCTGTAGATCTGCGAATTAATGCCTATTACGTTACCATCAAGGTCAAACAAAGGACCACCGGAGTTACCGGGGTTAATGGCCACGTCAGTCTGGATAAACGGCACATAGTTTTCGCGGGGTAAGGAGCGACCTTTGGCGCTGACAATACCCGCCGTCACTGAATGGTCAAAACCAAAAGGTGAACCGATGGCCAGCACCCATTCACCCACTTTCAAATGACCCGAATTACCAATTTTCACCACAGGCAGGTTATCGGCGTCCACTTTTAACAAGGCAATATCACTGCGTGCATCGCTGCCGATAACTTCGGCCACCAACTCACGCCGGTCAGACAAACGCACGAGAATTTCAGTGGCGTTTTTCACCACATGATGATTTGTCATCACGTAACCATCTTCGGAAATAATAAACCCTGAACCCAGTGATTTAGCCTCTTGTGGCTCAATGCCACCGTGACCACCACCATGTCCGCCGCCGTGATCACCAAACCCACGACCCTGTTCACCAAAAAAATGACGGAACAAATCACCAAGCGGGCCTTCTGGAATCTGCTCAGGCATGCTGTGCGGACGACGCGAAACTTTCGGGTGTTTGATTTTTTGCGTGGTACTGATGTTCACTACCGCCGCACTGTGTTTCTCAACCAGTTCCGTGAAATCAGGCAGACTGCCCGCCTGAGCCTGAGCGGACAGCATCAAAAATGCCAGAACAACACCCATTACCCGGCCAGGTGAGGCAGATAAAGCCATCCTGTGCCTGGGAGTCTGTCCAAGAATGAAAATCGTCACGAGAGAAAACCATTTCGCAGTAGACTTTTCATTCTCGGACAGGCTCCTGGCTGCAAAGTTACCTGCGTTATCCGACCAGACACTCTTAAAATTCATGTTCGCTCCTAACATTCAATATCACTATTTTAATTTTTAATTTAACGTCACTACTCAGCTTACCCTTGAATTGCCCGATGACCACGTCAAAAGTGCTCATTGACACCGGTAAACTTCATACTTTACGCTTGTTCTCGAATGTATCACTCGAACCTATCAAAGGTAACCTGTCTATCAAAGGTAACTTGAGCAATGAATGACAGTACATTTGGAAAATCAGGCTGAATGGTGACAATTCAACAATATTTATCGTGGCGTAATACCGATAACGCGCCGCAGCAGCACAGGCTGGTAACGCACATCGTCTGCAATCCCCTGAGTAAAGCGTCGCACCCAGACAAACCCCAGCAACAAACCTGAAAGACCCAGAATAATCGGTAAAATGTCCTGATTTGTCATCAACAATTGCGTGCTTAACAACTGGCCTAAAAAACCAAAAACGAATAACATCAGTAATGGTACAGTGTAAACTGCCAGCGAGCCACGTACCAATGCCTGCTCATTAATGCCAATAATCACTTCATCACCGACGGTCACCGAGGTTGCCTGTGGGTTCAATGTGCGCACCCGACTCCGTTTATTGCCCAACACCCTGGCCAACGTTGCGGTACCACAGCCTTTGTTTGCGGCACATTGGCCACAGGCACTGCGCCGTTGTGTCTCCACCCACACATCATTATTTTCCAGCGCGATGACTTGTGCGTGTTCTTCAATCATTCTTCCACGCCTGAGGCGTATACCACTGAATGTGCAAGCTGTTCAACCGTGTTCGCCGGAACTTCACCAATAATGGTAATTTGATGTTCCGCATTGATGATGCCAAATGCATTCACCACGCCCATGGGTGAAATACCTTCAAATACCTCTTCGCCATCCGTGAGCTTCTCAAAATAAATCGAGATATTTGCTAGGCCATCAGATAATATCCAATGTTCACTGGGCACATCAGAACCCAACATTTGATGCCGAAAACGTGAAGATACGGTAAATCCCCTCGGTAATTGTTCTATTTTCCAGTCACTGTCCAGAATCATAGGTTTGCTGTTGTCAGATTCGCGCTCATACCAGGTAAAGCCATCCCCGGTTGACGTCGGCTGTAATAAACTTGCAGGAATGTGGTCAACGACTGCGATATCCGCAAACATCGCTTGCTCCAGTGATTCACCCTGTTTGTTCAACAAATCAGATTTCAATAAAATGGATTTTTCATCGTCAACCCAGAGCCGATAGCCGTACCGTAAATTATCTTTCGGCTGAATCGATACCCGCTGTGCTTTCCGTCCCGCAATGCGCTCCATCGACTCCAGTGTAAATTCATAATTTTTTTGCAGTTCTGTAAAATCATTTCCGGCCAGTTGGGTCAGCACATTGACATTGCCTTTGAATTTTTGGCGGCTGACCATCACCTCTTTGCTGTCCGGCATATAACAAATGACCAGATCATCCCTTCGTACCACTTCACGCGCCACACCATTCAGGTTGATCAGACGTTCAAACCGACCCGTTTTATCTGCTTTATGCACAACCCGCATGGCTTGTACCTGACCATTCTGCAAAAATACCAGCGTACCGTGGTAATTGATATTTTGTGATGCTGTTTGCATGCGCAACAGTATATCCAGCGTCGCCTTGTCTGCCGCCTGCGCCACACTGCTAAAACAGGTGGCGAAAATAAACGTGGGTAAAAGCAGACGTGAGGGGAAAAAGGATGACACCGTTAACACCGTTATTTTTGCGCCTGAATCAAACGTCGGTGTGAATTGGGGTATGCCATGATACGTGCGGAAGGAAATATACCTTGTACTGCGATTCTGGGTGCCTGCTGGTTATGGTCCACCAGATATTTGTTGAGTCGGGAATGAAACTGCCTGACCGGCTTGGGTCGGTGAGCCATTGCGGATGATTGCGTTACGGTTTGGATATTGGCGCTAAGTGATTGCTGAACATTGGGTTGCTGGACACTTGATTGCTGGACACTTGATTGCTTAACACTTGATTGTTTAACATTGGCTCGTACAACCTGCTGCGATTGTACGATGGGTGACAGTCCGGTTGATGTCTGGGCCACTTGCGGTGTTAACGTCTGTCCATCCTGCTGATACATGAACTGTACTCCCAGTACCGCCACCGCAGTCACCGAGGCTGCAACAGCCAGACCCGCTACGCGCTGTCCCCAGGATAATTTTGTGGGTGCTGGAGGTGCCAGCACTGTGGGCTCGTTATTCAGTGCGACCATTACCCGGGATGAAAAACCATGATCCATCCCCTGGGGTAAACTGCGTTTCAATGCGTCGCCAATTAAATGATATCGTCCCCAAACCTTGCGATTTTCGCTGTGGGCCAGCAATTTGTCCACGCTTGCCTGATGCTCCCGTGCATCCAGTTCGCCATCAACCAGCGCAGAAATTCGTTCATCTGATGGATTTGTCATGCTCATCACCTGTTCGTTTCATTCATTTATTCGCGCTCAATCAGCGGCCGCAGTTTTTTATCAATAGCCTCACGAGCCCGGAAGATACGAGATCGCACCGTACCTACTGGGCACTCCATGGCCTCGGCAATGTCTTCGTAACTCAGTCCTTCAATTTCCCGTAGGGTAATTGCGGTACGCAGATCATCCGGTAACTGCTCCATTGCTAAGAATATCGTCGTCTCAATCTCATCTTTTAGGGCAACCTGTTCGGGTGTTGCATATTCCCTGAGACCCTCAGCACCTTCAAATTGTTCAGCTTCCTGCGCATCAATATCCACACTTGGCATGCGTCGTCCACGGGCCACCAAATGATTTTTGGCCGTATTAATAGCAATACGATACAGCCAAGTATAAAACGCGCTATCACCACGAAATCGTGGCAAAGCCCGATACGCCTTGATGAAGGCTTCCTGAGCGACATCCTGCACTTCGCTGTGGTCGCGAATATAACGTGAAATCAGCTTAATGATCTTAATCTGGTACTTCAGTACCAGAGTATCAAACGCCGACTTATCTCCCTGTTGCACGCGTTCAACGAGAATCTGGTCTACCTTTTGTTCACTCATTATCTGTTCAGCGATCTGCCCTGAGAGGGCATCCCCTTGGTTTTTTCTTCTGCGAGTGAAGCGTCTCCCAGCGTCCTCCCACGAAGGTAGACAACACCTGACCTCGATAGTTCTGTCCGCCAATCCCGGTTTTATCAACCAAGCGCAGTCTATTTTGACGCGATTTCCACCACACACGCAATTATTTCTCTAGTCAGCCTGAAATATGGGCGAGATGCGCAGAATCAAGTAAGCTCAGCGCATGAGTGAACATTTCAGCCATGATGTCCTGGTTATTGGTAGCGGTGCAGCCGGTTTGGGTCTGATCCTGCGGCTTGACCCCAGCCTGCGCGTCGCCGTTATCGCCAAGGGTTTGGTGGACGAAGGCAGTAGTAAATATGCCCAAGGTGGCATTGCTGCTGTGCTGGACCCGGCAGATTCTGTCGAGAGCCATGTGCAGGACACGCTCACAGCCGGAGCTGGATTGTGTGACCCCGCAACCGTACGATTCGCTGCCGAACACGGCGCTGAACAGATTCGCTGGCTCAACGACCTCGGCACCCCCTTTTCCACCGCCAACGATAGCAAACTGCATCTCACCCGGGAAGGTGGTCACAGCCAACGTCGGGTCGCCCACGCGGCCGATGCCACCGGCCGTGCTACAACCCAATCCATGGTGGATGCACTAAAAAACCGGCCCAACGTCGAATTGTTCGAAAACCATATCGCCGTGGACCTGATTACTGCCAACAAACTCGGCCACGAACCGCAACGCGTACTGGGCGCTTACATACTCGACCGCAAAGCCGACCACATCGAGGTTTTCCATGCCCGTTGCGTTGTGCTCGCCACTGGCGGTGCCAGTAAAGTCTATCTGTATACCACCAATCCGGATGTTTCCACCGGCGATGGTATCGCCATGGCATGGCGCGCAGGCTGCCGAGTGGCCAACATGGAATTCATCCAGTTCCACCCCACTTGCCTCTATCATTCCCAGGCCAAATCTTTTTTGGTTTCCGAAGCGCTGCGCGGCGAAGGTGCCCACCTGCTGCTGCCCGACGGCAGTCGCTTCATGCACAAATTTGATTCCCGTGCCGAACTTGCCTCACGCGATATCGTTGCCCGCGCTCTGGATCATGAAATGAAACGCCTGGGTGCTGATTGCCTGTATATTGATATCAGCTTCAAGGATACTGACTTTATTACCAGCCACTTTCCCACCATCTACCAACGCTGTCTCGAATTCGGCTTTGATATGACCCAGCAACCACTTCCGGTTGTACCCGCCGCCCACTACACCTGTGGCGGTGTGATGACTGACTTGCACGGCCACAGCGATATCGATGGTCTTTATGCCATCGGTGAAACCGCCTTTACGGGCCTGCACGGTGCCAACCGTCTGGCCAGTAACTCACTGTTAGAGTGTCTGGTCTTCGGCGAAGCTGCCGCAAAAGATATCAATCTGACGGTGAAAGACCGGCAACTTATCGAACACATTCCCGACTGGGATGAAAGTCGTGTTACTGACTCTGATGAAGAAGTGGTGGTTTCTCACAACTGGGATGAATTGCGCCGCTTCATGTGGGACTACGTGGGCATCGTGCGCACCGACAAACGCCTGCAACGCGCCCTGCGTCGCACCGATTTATTAGTGCGTGAAATAGAGGAATACTACAGCCACTTCCGCATCAGTGGTGATCTCATTGAACTGCGTAATCTGGTACAAGCCGCCACTCTGATTATTCGTAGTGCTATGCTGCGTCAGGAAAGCCGTGGCCTTCACTACACACTGGATTATCCTGAAATGAACAATACCGGTGTACCGGAAAACACGATTTTAGTACCGCCGAATTTCAATTCACAAGCAAAGCCTTCCCGCCCGCGTTTATCACCAAACAACACCGTCTGATAACAGACTAATAGACATTCCGTTGGGGCCATCAAATTTCGCTCCTCAATCCTTATTGTGATTGCATAAAAGTGTCATATCGCTCTAATGCTGAAACAGAAAAACATCGGGTTGCCTTACGGCACTTTGATAGAAATGCTGGAAAAATTCCTCTAATATAAGCCGCTTTTTGACGGCAAATCTCCTAATTGGGAGCCGTCGCTGACTTACCACAGAGAACTGACCTATGCATGAAATTTCCCCCGGACAACGCTGGATTAGTGATACCGAGCTGGACATGGGATTAGGCATTGTCCTTGCCGCAGAGCACCGCACCATCAGTATTCTTTTTCCTGCCACGGGTGAACAGCGCACCTATGCCCGTCAGACGGCTCCCCTCACTCGTGTGGTTTTCGCCCCTGGCGATACCATCCGGAATCAGCAAAATGAAACGCTGCGAATCAATTCAGTGGAAGAGGAAGATGGCCTATTGTTTTACTGTGGAAAAACCGCCGGGGGAGAAATAACCGTTTGGCCAGAAGGCCAGCTGGATCATTGTCTTCAGCTGAACCGGCCACGCGAGCGGTTATTGGCCACACAGATTGATGCCAATAAGTGGTTTGAGCTGCGTTATCAAACGCTGCAACACACCCATCATTTGGCGCATTCCGATTTGTACGGTTTGACGGGTGTGCGTACCAGTCTGATCCCCCATCAGTTGTTTATTGCCCATGAAGTTGCGAAACGTTATGCGCCGCGCGTGTTGCTGGCCGATGAAGTGGGGTTGGGGAAAACAATCGAAGCTGGCTTGATATTGCACCAGCAATTATTAACCGAACGCGCCAAGCGTGTACTTATTGTGGTGCCGGAAGCCCTGGTGCATCAATGGTTGGTAGAAATGTTGAGGCGTTTTAATCTGCATTTCAGCGTGTTTGATGAAGAACGTTGCGCAGGGATTGAGGCAGGTGATTCAACAGAAGAGGAAAACCCCTTTTATTCAGAACAACTTATTTTATGCAGTCTCGATTTTTTGTGTAAAAACAATAAACGCAGCCAGCAGGTGCTGGCCAGTGAATGGGATTTTTTGGTGGTGGATGAGGCGCATCATTTACAGTGGTCGCCCACGCAAAGCAGTGAAGAATATCAATTTGTCGAAGCGCTGGCGGAAAAAACAAAAGGGGTACTACTGTTAACGGCAACACCGGAGCAACTGGGCAAAGAAAGCCACTTTGCACGTTTACGCTTACTGGACCCGAATCGTTTCCCGGACTTTGCGTCTTTTGTGCAAGAAGAAGCGCATTACCGTCCCGTGGCCGAAGCCGTGGAAGAATTGCTGAATTCAAAAAATGGCTCAGATAACAACAATAATCAACTATCAACACAAACACTCAACACGCTGCGGGCAGCGCTACCGGAAGCCGGGAATCTGTTATTAATCGATACATTCGTTGCTGAAAACAATAACGCAGAAAAAATCAAACAACAGCTTATTGAGCGATTACTCGACCGACACGGTACCGGCCGGGTATTATTTCGTAACACCCGCGCCACAGTAAAAGGTTTTCCTGCACGACAGGTGAATGCTTATCTGCTGCCATTACCTGAACAGTATGCAGATGCCTATAAAGCGTTTGCGGAAACCAATACAGAAATAACCCTGTCCGAGGCAAAAAATTGGCTCTGCCCTGAGCAACTTGTTCAGAAAAACCCGCACCATCCGGTATGGACATCTTTTGATCCCAGAGTGGATTGGCTGATTGAGACACTCAGCACACTCAAGCCACAAAAAATTCTGGTCATTGCAGCCAATACCCAAACCGCTCTCGACATTGCGCAAGCCATTAAAGCAAAAACAGGTACGCATGTCCCTGTGTTTCATGAGCAACTCAGCATCATCGAGCGTGACCGTGCGGCAGCGTATTTTGCGGATACCGACAATGGTGGACAAATTCTTATTTGTTCTGAGATCGGCAGTGAGGGACGGAATTTCCAGTTTTCACATCACTTGGTGTTGTTTGATTTACCCCTGAACCCTGATTTACTGGAACAACGCATTGGTCGGTTGGACCGCATTGGTCAGGCAAATATCATTCAGATTCATGTCCCTCACTTCGTCCATAGTCCGCAGTCATTATTGTTTGATTGGTATCAACAGGGGCTGTCTGCCTTTGAACAGACCAGCCCGGCGGGTGCCAGTGTGTTTGCAAAATGTAAAGAAGCATTGCTGGCTGCACTTTTTTCATTTGGAAAGACGGATGGAAAAACAGAAACGCATCAGACGTTAATTAGTGCCACACAAAAACTCGCAAAAACACTCAATGATCAATTACACAAAGGTCGTGATATTTTACTGGAATACAATTCCTGTTTACCCCGGGTTGCTCATGCCTTGCAGGAAAAAGCCCACAAAGAAGATGCAAGCACGACCATTGAAAATTATCTCAACAATGTGTTTGACTGTTTTGGTGTTGATACAGAAATCCACAGTGCCAATTGTTATATTGTGAAACCCGGCGAACACATGCATACACATTTTCCCGGGCTTGAAAATGACGGTATGAAAGTCACATTTGACCGAAATCTGGCATTATCAAACGAAGATATGCAATTTATCACCTGGGAACACCCCATTGCCACAGGCGCTTTGGAGCTGGTGCTCAGTAATGAAATGGGGAATACTGCCCTGGTTGCGATCAAACACCCCGGGCTGAGTGCAGGCACACTCTATCTGGAATGTGTATACCTACTGGAACCTCTCGCGCAAAAAGAATTGCAGTCAAAACGTTACTTACCACCCAGTACGATTCATCTGGTCACGGATCAACAGGGGAAAAATATCAGCAGCACGTTACGCCATGAGCTGGTCAATCAATTGTTGATTCCCATTGATATCGATACCGCAAAAAATGTCGTGCGCTCGCAAACCAGTGAAATCAAAGCAATGATTGAAGCCGGTGAGCAACTGGCAAACGAGAAAAAACCTCAGTTGATTGCCAAAGCCCGCCAACAGGCGATGACCACTCTTGACACTGAAATAGAGCGTTTACAGGCATTAAAAGCCCACAACCCCAATGTGCGTGAAGCGGAAATTCAGTTTTTCGAAGGCCAGCGGGCGGCAATCAGGATAGCACTCTCCGTAGCGACAGTCCGCCTTGATGCAATCCGAATTATTGTTGCGACGTAAATAGTAATGCGGACTGGGTGTAGGGTGGGCTAATCAGAAAGCGCCTTTTTCACAACTTGCGCCAGACTCTGCGTCAATTGTGTCACCTGGGCCGCATCTTCACCTTCTACCATTACACGCACCAACGGTTCGGTACCGGACGGGCGCAACAACACCCTGCCCCGACTGCCCAATTCATTCTCTGCTGCACGGACTGCCTGCTGAATACTCTCCGAGCCTTCGATGTCAACTTTACCGCTGACTCGTACATTTTCCAT
>QIGJ01000251.1 GCA_003229995.1 Gammaproteobacteria bacterium
TGCTTAAACCTAAATCCCAAACGCTACGAGTATATGTGGCAATTTTCAATTAGCGCTTAATTTTGTCGCAGGACGATACTCATACCCTTGAGTACGTTGAGCGCTTCAAAAAGCTGGTAGTCTTTTTGGGCCAGAGACAATTCTGGCTCGTCTTTCTTTTTGCTGTCTTTTTTGTCGTCTTTGTTTTTACCGTTACCGTTATCCAGATGTCCGGAAAGATCGGCTTCTTTGACGCGCTCTCCCATGCCTTCCAATTTAGTGAGTTTGAGCGGTTCAAGGATGATATCCGGTGTCACACCTTCTGCCTGAATGGAACGGCCAGACGGTGTGTAATAACGTGCAGTGGTTAGTTTCAGTGCGGTTTTGTCGTTGAGTGGCAGAATGGTTTGCACTGAGCCCTTGCCGAAAGTACGCGTGCCGATAATCACCGCGCGCTTGTGGTCCTGTAGCGCGCCCGCGACGATTTCGGATGCGGATGCTGAGCCACCGTTCACCAATACCACCAACGGTGCGCCATCCAGCAGGCGACGTGGTGTGGCATTGAATTTCATTTCAGAATCGGCGATGCGGCCTTGGGTGTAAACGATGAGGCCAGTTTCGAGAAAGGCGTCACTGACGTCCACTGCGGCATTCAGCACGCCGCCGGGATTATTGCGCAGATCCAGCACCAAGCCGTTAAGTTTGCCATCGTTGTCTTTTTTCAGTTTTTCGATGGCCTCCGCAAGATTTTCGCCGGTACGTGACTGGAACTGTGAAACGCGCAAATAACCAAAACCGTCACCCAGATCTCGGGAGCGCACGCTTTTGACCTTGATGATGTCGCGGGTGATGGTGATTTTCAGCGGTCTTTCTTCACCTTCGCGAATGATGGTGAGTATGATATCGGTGCCCACTTTGCCGCGCATGATCTTTACAGCGTCGTGCAGCGTCATGCCTTTTACGGGTTTTTCGTCGAGACGAATCACCAGATCACCGGCTTTCACTCCCGCACGTTGCGCAGGGGTATCGTCGATGGGGGAAATGACTTTGACGAAGCCATCTTCCATGCCCACTTCGATGCCCAGGCCGCCGAATTCACCGGAGGTGCCCACTTGCAGTTCTTTAAAGTGCTCGGGGTCAAGATAACTGGAATGCGGGTCGAGGCCGGATAACATGCCACGGATTGCATTTTCCAGCAGTGTTTTGTCGCTGACTTCTTCCACATAATCTTTTTTGATGCGGGAGAAAACTTCCGTGAAACTGCGTAGCTCATCCAGCGGCAGAGCACTGGTGGCTTTGCTTGCGCTCTTGTCGGCAAAAACGCCCTGGCCAATAGCCAGAGTGATGCCAAGGATCAGACCGATAGTCAGCACCGACAAGGTGCGTAAATTTGCATTCATGAATAGCTCCGCAGGCGAGGAAAACCCGCCTCAAAAAGAAATACAGTGGTTATTGATAGTGTTTACGCTGAAAAATTCAGCCTGATTATGCAGGACTCTGTCTAACTTGTGAATCAGGCAATGTTTTTTCTGCCCCTTTACGAAGATGCTGAGACTCTTTTCGGCTTGTTTCGACACCACTTGAGTGGATTGTTGGGTTTACCGTTGTGGCGAATTTCAAAATACAGGGCGGAATCCTTACGTCCACCACTTTTGCCCACGCTGGCAATGACTTCTCCCGCTTCCACCCAGTCTCCCACTTCCTTGAATAAACTTTGATTGCCGCCGTACAAGCTCATGTAACCATCGCCGTGGTCAATGATGGTGAGCAGACCAAAGCCCCGCAGCCAGTTGGAGAAAGCCACACGACCGTGGGAAATGGCGCTTACCTTGGTACCTTCGGGGGCGCTGATATTGACACCCTGCCATTTGAGTTTGCCGATTTTGCGGGCGCTGCCGTAACGGGTGGTCAGTCGGCCGCGTGATGGCCAGCGCAGCTTTCCGCGCAGTTTGACAAAAGGGATGTGTTCGCTGCCTTCGGAGGTGAATGCTGGTTCGTGGTCTTCCGGTGTCGGGCTTGGGCGTGAAAGGGTGGCGAGGCTGTCCAGAAGGCGTTGCAGGCGGTGTTTGTCCGCTTTCATCAACGACAGACGTTCACCCTTGGCAAGAATTTGTTGTTGTAACCCGGCAAGTACATGGGTGCGCTTTTGTCGGGTTTTTTCCAGCTGTGTCTTTTCGCGATTTTGCTCTTTACGGGTTTTTTCCAGTTTTTGAGTTTTTTGCTGAACCTTTTTTTCGACGGTGCGCAGTTCGGCGAGGTCTTCATCGATGTCCTGCATACGTGCCAGCCGGGCACGCTGAAAATAATCGTAATAAGTGAGAGTGCGGGTGACCGCAGCAGGGTCTTGCTGGTTGAGTAGGATTTTCACGTATTCCTGTTGGCCGATGGTATAGGCCGTGCGAATTTGTTGGGCCAGTGCGGCGCGGTGCTTGTGCAGGTCTGATTGTAAGCCGCCGCGACGAGTGTTGAGTTTTTTCAGTTCACGCTGTTGCGCGCGCAACTGGTGTTTGAGTTTTTTCAGCAGGGCGACGACTTTGCCAATATGACGTTCGCTGTGTTGCAGCCTGGATTGCAGGCTTTGTTTGCGCTGCACGTCAGAATCCAGCTCGCGACGCAGTACCTGAATTTGTTGCCGCAGCTGTTCCAGTTTTTGGTCGTCTGCGGGGTTGTTGTCACCGGCCAGTAATGTTGATGGCCAGCTGCCCAGTGTCAGCAACATCAGAAAGGCCGCGAAAACGGTGGCGACGCACTTTCCAGCAAGGGGCGTCGCCGGGGTGCCAGGAGCCTGTCCGGGAATAGCGACCGTAGCGAGAGCAAGCCATTTTGAGTCAGGTTTTTCGATCATTTGAGGCGAATAATGCGTTTATTTAACGAAAATGATTGGAAAGGCTGGCCAAAATGGCTTGATCGCAGTAGGTCAGTCTGTTTTCGGACAGGCTCCCGGTGGAACGACAGAGGGCATTAAACGTTTTCATCTCCCGCCACATCGTCGTCTGTGGCCAACGTAAGCAGATTGTGTCCACCCATCTCGGTGGGGATGTCTACCCCCATGAGTTTGAGCATGGTGGGGGCGACGTCACACAGCGAGCCAGTCTCTGCCAAGCTACCGGGGCGGCCCAGATAAATCAGTGGCACCGGGTTGGTAGTATGGGCGGTGTGAGCCTGCCCCGTTTCTTTATTGTTGAGCAATTCGGCATTGCCATGGTCGGCAGTAATCAACGCTTCGCCACCGACGGATTCCAGCGCTTCAACGACACGGGCGAGACAGACATCCAGTGCTTCAATGGCTTGAATGGTGGCTTCGAGGTTGCCGGTGTGGCCCACCATGTCTGGGTTGGCGTAATTGCAAATAATGACATCGTATTTTTTGCTGAGAATGGCTTCTACCAGTTTGTCGGTGAGTTCTGGTGCGCTCATTTCTGGCTGAAGGTCGTAGGTGGCGACATCGGGTGAGGGCACCAGAATGCGATCTTCGCCGTCGAAGGGTGCTTCGCGACCGCCATTGAAAAAGAAGGTAACGTGGGCGTATTTTTCAGTTTCGGCGATGCGCAATTGGCGCAGGCCGAGATCGGCGATGTATTCACCAAAAACATTGTGCAGGCGTTCCGGGGGGAAGGCCACGGGAACGTCAAAATCAGCGCTGTATTCGGTAAGGCTGACAAAGGCACCCAACTGGGGAGTTGTCGCGCGGGCAAAGCAGTCAAAATCCGACTCAATGAAAGGCCGGGTAATTTGCCGTGCGCGGTCGGAACGATAGTTCATAAATATTAGTATGTCGCCATTGCGCAGTTCCACGGGTGTTTCGCCTGGGGGAACAATGCGTGTGGCCTGGATGAATTCGTCGGATTCATCACGGGCATAAGCAGCCTCCACGGCGGCCTGGGCCGTGGGGGCTTCAAATTCACTTTTACCCTGGGTGATGAGGTCATAAGCCGCCTGCACCCGGGGCCAGCGATGGTCGCGGTCCATGGCGTAATACCGGCCGATGATGGAGGCAAAACGTCCGCCACCGAGTTCATCGAAAGTTTTTTGCATGGAGGCAATATAGGTTTCCGCGCTTTTGGGCGCTGTGTCACGACCGTCCAGAAAGGCGTGCAGGTAAACATGCTTTGCACCACGTTCCACGGCTAGCTTAACCATGGCACTGATATGTTCTTCGTGACTGTGTACGCCGCCGTCGGAAAGTAGGCCGAGGATGTGTACAGCGCGATGGGTCTCGATGCTTAAATCCACCGCATCGGTCAATGTCTGGTTGGTGAAAAACGAGCCGGTGCGAATGGCGCGGCTGACACGGGTGAATTCCTGGTACACCACCCGTCCCGCCCCCAGATTCAGGTGACCGACTTCGGAGTTACCCATTTGTCCACTGGGCAGGCCGACTTCCGGGCCAGAGCCCTTGATCAGCGTGTGTGGGTGTTTTGCCCACAGAGCATCCCATATCGGAGTGCTGGCATGGGCAATGGCGTTGGATTCAGGGTCTTCACTATAACCCCAACCATCCAGGATGATGGTCATCACAGGTGCTGGTGTGCTTGGCATGTACTCAGGTTTGCTCTTTAGAAATAAGGATGGGGTGGATGTGAATGGAGTATTTTAAATGATTTTTCTGATTTGTGAAAAGTATTCTGTACTTCCTGATCGGTTACAAAATATTTTTGAGTGGTTTTGACGACAGATTAATCCAGAATTAAGTCGGGATATCTTTTGAAGCAACCGGTGTGCTTGTGGTTTTGATACGAATATTATTAATTGTTCAAGTTGTGGGATGCTGTATAGTTATAAGGGGTAGCGTTAGGTTGCCCAATAATAGTGGGGGGTTTCCACTGATTGTGCTGCTTTTTAGCGCGTTGTTTTAGCAGGTTGTTCCGATGATATGAATGTGTCGGTAAAATCGAAGACTGCAAGGTTTTTACTTTTCGTGTTTTGAAAAGGGCAGGATGTCTTTTTTGACAGCCTATTAAAATGTATTTGATTTTATGGTGATGGTGTATGAATACAACGGAACATCTGATTACGCGCGATGAGGATATCGAAAGAGCCTCTCGTTCCATTAAGGCCATGTCGCATCCGCTACGACTGAAAATTCTCTGTGCGCTGAGTGATCAGGAAATCAGTGTGCAGGACATTGTTGCTATGGTGGGTACCTCGCAGAGTAACATCTCCCAGCATTTGGCCATATTGCGTGACAAAGGTATTTTGATGTCGCGCAAAGATGCCAATCGCGTTTTTTATCGGGTTGGCGATGGGCGTACTTTGCGCCTGATCAGCATGATGCGCGAAGTTTTTTGTAATTCAGATTAAACGTTGCACACCGTCTGCTTTGTTGTTTTGGGGTTGGCTCGGGTGTTTTCGGCGCTTTTCTTTTTTTGATTCCTGTCTATGAAGTGCCCAGCCAATGCTGGGTGTTGGTTGGATTTCCGTATCATTCACGGTGCTGCGTGGCATATGTTCGGTACGCCTTCAGCGGGAATACTCAGAATGTTAAGTGTTAAGTAAAATATGACGGCTATCCCAATGCCATTAAGTTAACAAATAACGACAAACAGAAAACCCGGTTTAGCTTAATGACATTGGCAGCTATCCGGTTTTCAGCACATCATTGAACAAAAAATACAGGTTGAAAGAGCGTTATGCAGGAGTTAAGTCATTTTGTCAGTGGCAACTGGGAACTGTTTCTGGCGTTGGCCATTATTTTGTTTTTATTGGCACGCACCTGGTTTGGGCCGAGCGCGGTGGTCATGGTACTGGCCAATGAGGCAGTGCAGCTGATCAATCACAAAAATGCTCTAGTGGTGGATGTCCGCACTGAAAAAGAATACCAGGAAGGTCATGTGATGAATGCGCTTCATATTCCACTGGGGATGCTGGATGATCGTATTCAGGAGTTACGGGCGTATAAAAATGACGTAGTGGTGATGATATGCCGTTCTGGTGCCCGTTCCGCACAGGCGGCGACCAAATTGAAAAAACAGGGTTTTGCCAATGTACACAACGTTGGTGGTGGCATGCTGGCCTGGGAGCGCGTCAAGCTGCCCACCACAACGGAGGCGGGCAGGCCACCTGAGGCGGGCAGTGCAGAAACTGACAACGAGAGTACTGATAATGAGAGTACTGACAACGAGAGTACTGGCAACAACAATACTGACAACAACAGCGAAGTGAACCATTCAGTGCTGGTTTACAGTACCCACAAATACCCGTTTTGCACCCGTGCCATCGATTTGCTGGCAGCAAAAAATGTTGGCTTTGACAACATTCGCATTGATGAGGACACTGACAAACGTGGCGAAATGGAAGCACGTTCAAGTCAAACTTCTGTGCCGCAGATTTTTATTGGTGATATCCACGTCGGTGATTGTGATGATCTGTACGCGCTGGAAGACAACGGCGAACTGGATGTTTTGCTGGGTCTGCAAGATGCACCGGCAACGAACAGCAAGTCGCAGGATTCTGTGACATGAATGAAACGATCAGCGAAAAAAAGATGCCTGAAGTTGTTGTGTATACCATGGCTTTTTGTGGTTATTGTGTCGGCGCAAAAAGCCTGCTGGAAAAAAAGAGTGTGGCTTATCTGGAAATCCGTATTGATGAGGAGGCGGGTAAGCGCGAAGAAATGGAACAGCGCGCCGGCGGGCGTGATTCCGTGCCACAAATTTTTATTGGTGATCAACACATCGGTGGTTTTGACGAGTTGGTTGAGTTGGATATGGACGATGAGCTTGATCCACTTCTGGGGCTGGAATAAGCAGGACTTGAATAAACCGCACATCGGCCCCACACAGCATTCATGAACGATAATTTACACATTGCCTGCCCCCATTGTGATGGTATCAACCGGATGCCACAGGAGAAGCTGGCCGCAGGCGGTTCGTGTGGTGCCTGTCATCGGCCACTATTCACGGGCGAACCGCTTGAGCTTAATCAGACCCGTTTTCAGCGTCATCTCACCAAAAGTGATTTGCCTTTGTTGGTGGATTTTTGGGCTTCGTGGTGCGGCCCTTGCAAAATAATGTCCCCGGTGTTTGCCGAGGCAGCTGGGCAGCTTGAACCCGATGTGCGTCTGGTAAAGATTAACTCTGAGCAGGAACCGTCGCTGTCTGCACAACTGGCCATTCGCAGTATTCCTACGCTGTTGATTTTCAGGCAAGGCCAGGAAATTGCGCGGTTGTCCGGTGCTCTGGATCTACCGAGCCTGCTGACCTGGGTGGGTGAGCAGGTGCGCTAACCTCCGTAACCCGTTAACATCCTTTTCTTTCCGCCCGTTTGGGCCTAATTGGGAATAGTATTTATGTCAGATGATAAAGAAGAACAAAATGCCGCTACAAGCGGTGAACAGGCGGAGCAACAGTTTGCCCTGCAAAAAATTTACCTCAAAGACATCTCCTTTGAGACCCCCAATTCACCTGAAATTTTTACCGAAGAGTGGAAGCCGGATGTCAACGTGGAATTGCAGACCGCTGGCAAGCCGTTGACCGACGAGGTGATGGAGGTGGTGCTCACGGTGACGGTGACTGCCAAACTGGGCGACAACACCGCTTATCTGGCCGAAGTTCATCAAGCGGGGGTGTTCACCATGAACGGGTTTAGTGACGATGAGCGTGCCCACATGCAGGGCAGTTACTGCCCAAACATTTTGTTTCCGTACGCGCGTGAAGCGATTTCTGATCTTGTCAGCAAGGGTGGTTTTCCGCAGTTGTTATTGGCTCCCGTCAATTTTGATGCCCTGCTGGCACAGCATAAACAGCAAACCGAGGCACCGGTTAAAGAGGTTGTACACTGATTTTACACCCAGATTCTACACTCGGTTTTTTATTTTAGGCGACTTCATTGAGATGAATTCCAGGATCATGAATGGCTAGACAACAAAGTCCGATTGCCATACTGGGTGCGGGTTCCTGGGGGACGGCACTGGCTATCCAGCTGTGTCGTGCTGGTGGTTCGGTGACCCTGTGGGGGCATGAGGCTGAACTGATGGCCAACATTGATGCTGCGCGTTGTAATGAGCGTTATCTCCCCGGCGTGCTTTTGCCTGAACGGCTGTCACTCAATGCGGACCTGACCTCGGCATTGGTGGATGTGCGGGATGTGTTGATCGTTGTGCCCAGCCATGCTTTTCGTGCTGTGCTCACTCAGCTCCGGCCGTTGTTGAAAAGTGATGCGCGGTTGGCATGGGCCACCAAGGGACTGGAGTCCGGTTCCGGCAAGCTGTTGCACGAAGTGACGGAAGAGGTACTGGGCAAAGGTATTGCCACCGCCGTTGTTTCCGGCCCCACTTTTGCCCGTGAAGTGGCTGAAGGTCTGCCCACAGCAGTGACGGTGGCATCCACCGACGCAGTTTTTGCCGCCGATATGGTGGCGCGTCTGCACAGTAAAACCTTTCGTGCTTATACAAATGATGATGTTATCGGTGTTGAGGTCGGTGGTGCAGTGAAGAATGTGCTCGCCATTGCTGCGGGCATTGCTGATGGTTTGGGTTATGGAGCCAATGCGCGTACCGCGCTGATTACCCGGGGTTTGGCAGAAATGATGCGCCTGGGTGAAACGCTGCATGGCCAACGTGAGACTTTCATGGGGCTCGCGGGTTTGGGTGATCTGGTGCTGACCTGCACTGACGATCAGTCCCGTAATCGTCGGCTTGGTTTGGCGTTGGGGCAGGGCAAGCTTTTGGAAGCCGCACTGGCCGCCATCGATCAGGTGGTGGAAGGCGTGCAGACCGCACGTGAAGTGCATGATCTGGCATTGAGTCAGGGGGTTGATATGCCCATCACCGAACAGGTTTATGCCGTGCTGTATCAAGCGCGCAAACCGAAAGATGCGGTGCAGGCGTTGTTGAACCGTGATCAAAAGGCAGAGCTGAGTTAAGAATTGAGTTAAATTTTAGTCCAGTAGGTTGGGGTGAGGCACGGACCCCAACATGTTATGAACATGGAGTAGAAATATTTTTGGCTTTGACCATTGAAATGAATTTATTGGTGGTGGCCTGAATATGGCTTGTTGCTTTGGCTACGTACTTGCCCCCATAAAGCCCTGCTGCCGCCAAGCTTCATAAATAATAATCGCTGTCGCATTGGAAAGATTCAAACTGCGGTTGTCGGGCAACATGGGAATACGCAACAATTGCTCACGCGGCAGTGAATCTAGAATATCCGCAGGCAGTCCCCGCGTCTCCGGCCCAAATAAAAACGCATCCCCTGCTGCGTAGCTAAGCCCGGTATAATTCTGTTGGCCCTTGGTGGAGCAGGCGAGCAGACGCGTGGGTTTGATTGCCTGCACAAAGGCTTCGAGGGTGTCATGAATCTGCACCTCGGAAAACTCATGGTAATCCAGCCCTGCCCGCCGCAGTTGTTTATGCGACATATCAAAACCCAGTGGGCGTATCAGGTGTA
This sequence comes from Gammaproteobacteria bacterium, assembly GCA_003229995.1. Lineage (GTDB taxonomy): Bacteria > Pseudomonadota > Gammaproteobacteria > SZUA-152 > SZUA-152 > SZUA-152. The sequence goes on from QIGJ01000251.1 coordinate 9,366, forward strand.
GCTGCGCACCGCAATTGGCGCAAAGGCGGATGATGTTGCCGGTATTGGGTGGAATCTCTGGTTGAAAAAGAACGACGTGAAACATAGGTTGGTAAACATACCCCGCAAGTGAGTGTTAATGAGGGAAAAAATCAATGGTGCATAAATCACAAAAAACCATGCTGGTATCCGAATTTTGCGGTATGCGCTTCGACACCCCCATTGTACTGTTGTCCGGTTGTGTCGGTTTCGGTGAAGAATACACACGGGTTAAAGGTTTTAGCAATCGTGATGCAGGTGCGGTGTGTCTCAAAGGTACCACGCTGGAGCCGCGTCTCGGCAATGCACCGCACCGGGTGATAGAAACCCCGGCGGGAATGATCAATGCGATTGGTTTGCAAAACCCCGGTGCCAAACATGTGATCGATGCAATCCTGCCCGAGCTGGATTTTGAAGAAACCCGTTTTATCGCCAATATCTCCGGTTCCACGGTAGAAGATTACGCAGAAGTCACACGTTTGTTTGATGATTCCGACATCGACGCTATGGAAATCAATATTTCCTGCCCTAATGTCAAAGCGGGTGGTGTTGCTTTTGGTAATGACCCGGATATGTCCGCACGCGTGGTGGAAGCCTGCCGCAAAGCAACCGACAAACCACTGATCACCAAACTTTCGCCCAATCAAACGGATATTGCTGAAAATGCCCGACGTTGTATCGACGCAGGCACGGATGGTTTTGCCGTTATTAACACGCTCATGGGCATGGCCATCGATGTAGAATCACGCGCGCCCATTATTGGTAACAATCAAGGCGGTCTGTCTGGCCCTGCCATCAAACCCATTGCCTTGTTAAAAACGCATCAGGTTTATCAGGTCTGCAAAGGCCATGGCATTCCCATCATTGGTCAGGGTGGTATTTGCACCGCCAACGATGCCATTGAATTTATGATTGCGGGCGCTTCTGCCGTCGGGGTGGGGACAGCACTGTTTTATGATCCGCTGGTTTGCAAAAAGATAAACGATGGTATTGTGGATTATCTGGAACGACATGAATTGACGGAAGTGTCCCAATTGGTGGGGACGTTGGTGTTGAACGGGTAGCTTTTAACGCCTATTGAGGTGAGGGCATTCCTTATCGTTTTTGGTCTGGCATCATCGTTGATGAAGCGGGTATATACTTGTGGCGTGTGAGATTTAGGGGTCAATGTGCGTCCTATTTATTTCATGGCAAGGCGAAATGACCAGTAATAGTCGTTCTATTGCGAGGACAACAACACAGCAAAGAGGGCGTGCAGTGACACCTGAATCTCAGTATATGTTGCTGGCCGACAAAACTTTCTTCCCTAAGACTTGAATTTCCTTTTTTCACCCCTATTATTAGCGCTCACTCAACGCGAGTGCTAATTGCGAAATTTTCCGGCGACGAAAAAAGTGTTGCCATGATTTGAAAAACAAAAGCTAATTCAAGGAGATAGTAAATGAATATTCGTCCTTTGCATGATCG
>QIGJ01000215.1 GCA_003229995.1 Gammaproteobacteria bacterium
GGCGGTAAAAAAGCAGCGTCTGGCCATTTTACAGGCGCGCATCAGCGAAATGGCTGCGGTCATCAGCGCCAGGATGGTGGGCACAGTGCAGCGCGTGCTGGTGGAGCGCCCCTCGCGCAAAGACGCCAATGAAATGAGCGGACGCACGGAAAATAACCGTGTGGTCAACTTTCCCGGGCCACCACGGCTTATAGGTGAATTTGTGAAGGTGCGCATCACTGAAGCTATGCCTAACTCCCTGCGCGGTGAAGTTGTGCTGCTGGATGATGAAAAGGCATTGGCAGTCAGGCGCAGAATGGCGTAGCCTGTCACTCATGCGCCAAGGAACCTCTTCCCCAATTTGAACGATCAGCCCGATTCTCGAAGTTTTACCCTCGAACCCGCCGATAATTCGCGACTGGCTAGCTTGTGTGGTCAGTTTAATGAACACCTGCGTCTAGTGGAAGAGCGCCTGGGTGTGGAGGTGAATAATCGTGGTAATACATTTACCGTTCTGGGTGAAAGCGCCCCGGTGCAGGCTGCGGAGCAGGTGTTGCTGCGACTTTATGCCGATACGGCACAGGGCGTACTGAAAGCAGAACGGGTACACCTGTTGTTGCAGGAGGTGCAGTCCTTTGATGCTGCGGACACCGACGAAAACAGGGGCACAGATAAATTTGATATCAGCATTACTACCCGTCACAGCATCATCAAGGGGCGTGGTACCAGCCAGCGCCGGTATTTGCACAATGTGCTGACCCACGACATCAATTTTGGCGTGGGCCCGGCAGGTACCGGCAAAACCTATCTGGCCGTCGCCTGCGCGGTGGAAGCACTGGAAAAGCAGACGGTGCAACGCATTGTGTTAGTGCGGCCCGCCGTGGAAGCGGGTGAACGACTGGGGTTTTTGCCCGGTGATCTGGCACAGAAAGTCGATCCCTATTTGCGTCCGCTTTACGATGCGTTATATGAAATGCTGGGTTTTGAACGGGTCGATAAGCTCATCGAGCGTAATGTCATTGAAGTCGCGCCCCTGGCTTATATGCGTGGGCGCACACTCAATGATTCGTACATTATTCTGGACGAGGCGCAAAATACCACCGTTGAGCAAATGAAAATGTTCCTGACCCGCATCGGTTTTGGTTCCACGGCGGTGGTAACGGGGGATGTCACGCAAGTGGATTTGCCCAAAAACACCCGTTCCGGATTACGCCATGTTGTGGACGTGTTGAACGATGTGAAAGGTGTCAGTTTCACCTTTTTTAAGGCCCGGGATGTGGTGCGTCACCCGCTGGTGCAAAAGGTGGTGATTGCGTATGAGGCTTATGAACAAGCCGAACTCAATGCTGATGTTAAGCCTGATGTTAAGCCCAAGGGGAGCTAAGAGGTGCAGGTAGGTGTGCAAATGGCGGTGGAAAATGCCATGCCGCAGGACGTACCTGATGCCGGACACATACAAACCTGGGTGAACGCTGCCGTGCAACAGGCTGAATCAGACGAATTGATGACAAACAGAGCGACACAGATGACCGTGCGTATTGTCGAAACCAATGAGATGACCGAGCTTAATCAACAGTACCGGCAAAAAACCGGGCCGACCAATGTATTGTCTTTTCCTTTTGAGTCACCCCCGGGTATGCCCACTGATCTGATGGAGCCGACATTGGGTGATGTGGTGGTGTGCGCAGCCGTGGTGATGCGTGAAGCGGCCGAACAGGGGAAAACATTGACCGCACATTGGGCGCATATGATCGTACATGGCACCCTGCATTTGCTGGGGTATGACCATATACAGAACAATGACGCACAAACAATGGAATCACTGGAAATTATCGTACTCGCCGAACTTGGGTACAAAGACCCATATTCAGTGTAACCCTGATACAACAAAAACGACCCAATACTAGAGCATGTATACATTATTATGAGTGAAGAACAACCCGGTGGAGCCGTCACCGATAATGGACAGCAACAGGACTCCTGGCTCGGCCGACTGACACAATCCTTGCTGAACAAACCCTTTTTTTCAGTCCCGAAGGATCGTGAGCAGCTTGCGGCGGTGCTGCGTGATGCTGAAAAAGAAGGGCTGCTGAACCATGATGCGTTAGCGATGATCGAAGGTGTGCTCACCGTTGCGGATATGCAGGTGCGTGATGTGATGGTGCCCCGCTCACAAATGATTGTGGTGGAAGAATCGGCATCGCCGGAAACATTTTTACCGGTGGTGATTGAATCTGCACATTCACGTTTCCCTGTGGTAGGTGACTCCCGGGATGAGATTGTGGGTGTGCTGTTGGCCAAAGACTTGCTGGCCTATATCGGTGAGCGTAATGCAAAACCCACAAAAAACAGTGATCGCCACTTCCAGTTAAATGATTTATTGCGCCCCGCCGTGTTTATTCCGGAAAGCAAACGGCTCAATATTCTACTCAAGGATTTTCGTGCCAACCGTAATCACATGGCGATTGTGGTGGACGAATACGGTGGTGTAGCGGGTCTGGTGACCATTGAAGATGTGCTGGAGCAGATCGTTGGTGACATCGAAGACGAACATGATTTTGCAGATGATGCCTTTATCGTCAAACACTCAGAACAACACTATACCTTGAAGGCACTGACACCCATCGATGAGTTTAACGAATATTTTGAATCTGAACTCAGTGATGATGGTGTAGACACCGTGGGTGGTTTGCTGATGCGCGAATTTGGTCGCATGCCGGAGCGCGGTGAGTATTGTAAAATCGGTCGTTTTGAATTCAAGGTATTGCGTGCTGACAGTCGGCGTATTCATTTGCTGCAATTGAATATGTTGCCAGAAGACGATGTGGAGTCTCCGTCTGAATCAGACGGTGTCATGGATAACGAAAATTAATACCCGCCAGTACGTTATTGCACTACTGGCAGGTGCAGGTCTGCCTCTGGCTTTTTCTCCTGTCGGTTTCTTCCCTCTGGCCATTTTTCTGCCCGCAATCTTGTTCTATTTCTGGCTACGATCTTCGCCTCGTCAGGCTTTTATCATCGGCTACCTGTTTGGTGTCGGGTTTTTTGGTGTCGGTGTTTCCTGGGTAGCGGTGAGTTTTTACCGTTTCGGCAGTATGGGAATGGTCTTGTCGATTGCTGCAACGTTATTGTTTGTATTATTCCTCGCATTGTTTCCGGCAGTGTTGGGTTGGATTTCGCGGCGTTACTTTTCTGTGCTCAGCGAAAGACGCTATTTGCTGTTACTGATCCCCGCATTGTGGGTGTTTTTTGAATGGGTGCGTGGCTGGATTTTGACCGGGTTTCCATGGCTGAACCTGGGTTACAGCCAAACTGATTCGCCGTTAGTGGGTATTGTGCCGGTGCTGGGTGTGTATGGCACTTCCTGGGCGGTGGTGTTCAGCGCGAGCCTGCTGGTTTGTGCGCTGATCAGTAAAAACAAACCACGTTATATCGCACTGGTCACATTGTCGGTGTTTTGGCTGATGGCGGGTGGTCTGGCGCAAGTCATATGGTCGGAAGCCAAAGGCACGCCGTTAACCGCCAGTCTGATTCAGGGAAACGTGCCGCAAAATATAAAATGGCAGCCTGATCAGCGCGGCCCGACGATAGAATTATACACACGGTTGAGCAGTGACCGCTGGGATCGTGACATTATTATCTGGCCGGAAACAGCGTTGCCAGCCTATCTCCATCAAGCACAGTCTTTTTTAGAAAACCTGGTCAGCAGGGAACATGAAAATGGTGGTGCGACATTGTTAACCGGCCTACCGGTCATGTCTGAGCAGGATGACAGTGAGTATTACAATGGAGTGGTCCGTGTGGGTGTTAATGATACCGGTGAGGTTTCTACGCAAATTTATCGGAAGTCACATTTGGTCCCTTTTGGTGAATATATTCCGCTCAAGTCCGTGTTGGGTGGCTTGCTGGATATTCTGCAAGTCCCCATGGCGAATTTCAGTCGCGGGGCAGTGAGGCAACCTTTGCTGGAAGTCGGGGATAATAAAATTGGCATGTCCATTTGCTATGAAGACGCCTTTGGAGAAGAAGTGATTCGTGCATTGCCTGCGGCATCATTATTGGTGAACGTCAGTAATGATGCTTGGTTTGGTGATTCTTTTGCGCCACATCAACATTTACAAATGGCACGCATGCGCACCATCGAAACGGCACGGCCGATGTTGCGGGCAACCAATAACGGTGTGTCTGCGGTGATTGATCATCGTGGAAAATTATTGGCAACCTCGCCACAATTTGAGATTGCGGTACTGGATGGGGAAATTCAACCACAACAAGGTGCAACACCTTATGTGCGGGTGGGCAACTGGCCGGTATTGTTTGCCCTGTTGGTCACGTTGCTCGTATGTGCGTTACGTGTCCGGCGAAGTTAAATAAACATCGGGCAATGTCGATACTTGTTTATAACGCAAATTAACTGTTCACGCATTTCGGTCAGCTGTTCCGGCCCAAAACGATTAGGAGACAGCTATGTCAGGTGGCCAAAACCAGGAAATTTCTTTTCGTGAAAACGTAGACTGCATGGTGGATCGTGCCCTTGAGGCCATGGACTTGTCGGCGGATGTGGCAGCGGCCATTAAATCCTGCAATGCTGTATTACAGGTTAAATTTCCCGTCAAAATTCGCGGTAAAATTGAAGTTATTTCTGGCTGGCGGGCAGTACACAGCACCCATCGTCTACCCGCCAAAGGCGGCATTCGTTATGCCCCTTGCGTGAATCAGGACGAAATGGAAGCGCTTGCAGCATTGATGACCTACAAGTGCTCCATAGTGGATGTGCCCTTTGGTGGCTCCAAAGGTGGCCTGCTGATTGATCCGCGAAAATATGACCGGGATGAAATGGAATTGATCACTCGACGCTTTACGCTTGAATTAGTGCGCAAGGGTTTTCTGAACCCGGCCACCAACGTGCCAGCACCGGACATGGGCACCGGTCAGCGTGAAATGGCCTGGATGGCAGACACCTATAAACACCTCAACCCGGATGACATCAACTATGCGGCCTGTGTTACCGGTAAGCCAGTGGAACATGGTGGTATTCAGGGACGGACGGAAGCCACCGGTCGTGGTGTGCAATATGCCTTGCAGGAATTTTTTCGTCATGGCGATGCAGTGAAAGAAGCCGGTCTGGAAGGAGGGCTGGGCGGTAAGCGAGTGGTAGTGCAGGGCTTTGGTAACGTGGGTTATCACGCATCAAAATTTTTGTTTGAAGAAGACGGCTGCAAAATCATTGCGGTTGCTGACAGCAAAGGTGTGCTGGTCAATGAAGACGGCCTCGCCATCGAAGAGGTTTATTGTTACAAGGCAGAAAATAAAACGCTGAGCGGTTTTCCGGGTGGGCGTTATGAAGCGGACAGTACCCTGTGTGTGCTGGAAATGGATTGTGATATTTTGATTCCTGCCGCACTGGAAGGACAAATCAATCTTGCCAATGTGGACAGGGTCATCGCGAAGATTATTATTGAAGCCGCCAACGGCCCGATTACTTTTGCCGCCGATGAGAAACTGAATGAGCGGGGCACCATTGTTATTCCAGACGCCTATGCCAATGCGGGTGGTGTTATCGTTTCCTATTTTGAATGGATTCGCAACTTGTCGCATATCCGTTTTGGGCGTATGCAGCGGCGTTATGACGAAATTCAGAGTCAAAACCAGATTGATGCACTGGAAGAAGTAACCGGTAAACGGGTACCTGAACGTTTCCGGAAAAGAATAAACGGGGGTGCCAGCGAACTGGATTTAGTCCGTTCAGGACTGGATGATTCGATGCGTCAGGCCTTCCAGGAAATGCGTGAAACACGAGAAGAGAGTAAAAAAATAACCAGTTATCGTATGGCGGCGTATGTTAATGCCATTCGTAAAATTGCGCGTTCCTATTTGGATATTGGTGTTTATTGAAGCGAGTGGATCTAGGTGGCAGGCTTCTAACCATTGGAACGTTTATACACCGTGGCGTGGCACTTGGGGCAAGGCGGTATATGCCCGGTTTTGTGAAAATTCAATGGTTTACCGCAGGCGCTGCACTCCAGCGTACCGGGCCCGGTGATTTCTCCCGTGTGCCACTCACCCAAACGATTTGCCCGGATTTTTAGTTGTTCCAGTTCGATGGTGGTTTTGTCCACCAGCAGGGACAGCGAATCCCAGATTTTTTTTTCAATTTGCTCAACATCAAAACGCAACCAGTCTGCCAGTTCACCACGTTGTTGTTTAATGTATTCCCCGGCATCATGCAGGTCGCGGTGTAAATATGCACTGATCAGTTCGGCTTCATCTCTGGTGAGTTCTCCCAGGTGGACGGCTTGTTCTTTCGCAGATTCGAGTGCATCGATCAGATTGGGCACTAAATTCTGGGTATTTTCATCAAAAAACCGGAGAGTGCGCTCCCGCATGCGTTCGTAGGCACTGGTATGCTCACTGTCCTCGTGGTGGGTGTCTGTTTGTTTGGTTTTTTGGTGCGGGTGCTGGGAATGGGTGTTCACGATCTGTACCCCCCTTCATGATGACAAGCTGTAGTATACCTGTAAGGAATGGGCACGCAATAACTTCCCGGTTTAGCGCCCGGATTTAGTCTGTATTGGTTCGTTCTGATGGAACAAAAGTGCAGGAATAGTCGTTCTATTCCGAGCTCTTGTGATTAAAGAACGGGCGAAGACGGGCTGAAGTCGGGATGCTAAAGAGAAATTATTGCGTGCCCACTCCTAAGTACGGTGGAAGGGCGCTAAAGCGGTAATAATGCACTTTGATTATGGTGTCTTCGCGCCGAGTCTTGATCACTTCTCGAAATGGGTGTTAAATTGCCTTGGTTGGCACAAGCGAAAATATGCATTTTCGTTATCGTTGCTTGTCTGCTACGTCCACATCTTGCTTTGCGCTGCCTGCCGTTACATAGCGAATCTGCGTGTTTTGAATGTCGGCTTTTTTGTTCAGACTGACAACTTACCAACAGAAACCTCTTATCCTTAGCATTTAAACAGGAATTTGCCATGAATTTTTCGTACGCGTTCTCCCGGTTGTTTTATTCCCTTTTCCTTTTTGGGTTATTGGTGATTCCTGTAGTAACAATGGCTGCCCGGCCAACCATTGCGGTGCTGGAGTTTAGTACCGACAAAACAGGCATTACCATTGCTCCCGGTTTTGCGGTGGTGCAACCGGTGGAAGATACCACCCATTTATTGTCATCCGATCTCATGACCTATCTGGTCAAGAGCAACAAATTCAATGTGGTGGAAAGAAGCCGCATGAAAGATATCCTGACTGAACAGGAATTCAGCGAATCCGGATACATTTCGCCTGAAAGTGCAGTGAAAATAGGGCAGCTCATTGGTGCCGACTATTTCGTCATGGGCAAGATTGAAGTGCTGAAAGCCGAGATAAAACGCAAAAAAATTCCGTATACGGATACCATGCGTTCTTTGTATGTTGGAAAAATGATCGTTAATGTGCGTATTGTTGACAGTCGTGGTGGTAAAATCGCCGCTGCCGATAAATTTATCGTTGAACACGAAGACCGAAACCCGAAAGGGGAGTTGACTGCCGATGAGTTTTTGGACGCCTTGAAGGAAAAAACGGTAAAAGAGATCGTCAACGGTGTGGTATCGGGCGTATTTCCGCTGAAAATAGTGAAAGTGACGGGTAATACCGTGTATATCAATCGTGGTTCCGGGGTTGATTTTGAAGTGGGAAACCACTTGTCTGTATTGATGCTGGGAGAAGGATTGATTGATCCGGATACCGGTGAGTCGCTGGGTAGCATGGAAGAAGAAGTGGGCGTTGTGGAGGTAACATCCGTTCAGAAGAAATTCTCCAAGGCTAAAATTATCAGTGGAGAAGGCGGTATTAAAAAAGGTGCGCTGGTGCGGTTGCGGGAAATCGAGTCTGACGTGGCATCCTCAATGGAACTGACACCGGGTTCGAGTGACAAGCCGGTAAGCTGGTAGTAATCTTTAGATATTTTCCCCGTAAAATCATGGGTTTAGAGTGAGTTTAGAATTAAAACAACAATCATTGGCTGAACAATAAAAGAAGTCCTGGCACATGTTTGACGTAACATTGGTCAGAGACGTCCAAAACGATTTCGGGGAGGAGTCATGTCTCATTTATTAGTCAGAAAACTGCCACGGCTGATGCTGTTGGTGGTTGTCATGTTGCTGCTGGGAGGTTGTGCAGCAGGTTCGATTTTCACTTCGTATCCGAAACAGATACAGCCCATCAAAATACAATTGGAAACCCGGCAATACACGCAGGCACAGGCGGCACTCGACGGGCGTCAGGATGATGCAGATAAAATTCTGTATCTCATGGAGAAGGGGCGGGTAGCACAATTGGCTGGAGACACCGAGGCCAGCATCGAAGACTTCAGGCGGGTTATTGAGGCCTTTGAGGAGAATGACGGGAAGGCGAGGGTGTCCGTGTCCGATACCTCCGCGCAGGGTGCCGCTCTGTTGACCAACGATAACGCAATTCCCTACACAGGGGAGGGTTATGAGCGGGTATTTGTGCATCAATTCCAGGCGATGAACTACCTGATGGCCCACAATCTGGAGGCCGCGATGGTGGAAGTGAGGCGAGCCAATCAGGAGCAGCAATATGAGTTGGAACGTTTTGAGGATGAAGTCGCCGATGCTGAAGAAAATGCCCGTGAGCAAATGGGAAAGAATGACGGTTTCATGGATTCATTTGCATCTTTACAGGTTGTCGCCGGGCAGGTAAAAAACTCCTTCCAGAATGCCTATACCTTTTATGTGTCCGGTGTCCTGTTTGAGGCGACAGGAAAGCCCAATGACGCCTACATTGACTACAAAAAAGCGCTGGAAGTTTTCCCCGATAACGTTTACGTGCAGCGGGATGTCTTGCGACTGGCGCAGACTCTGGGGATGCGGGAAGACTATGAGCGATTCAGTAAAAAATTTGGGAATGCCGACTCTCCACTAAAGGCTGATGAAGGTGAAATTGTGCTGTTGTTTGAGCATGGTTTTGCCCCGGTAAAAACGGACGTGAACATTAATCTGATCATCGATCATGGTGTGCGTTCCATCGCGTTTCCGACATATACGGGACAATGGCGAGCGCCTTCACTGCTGAATGTCTCGATTTCTGACGGCGCTCTGGTGGGTAAAACGATAGGGGAAACCAGTCCCATCGTGAGTGTGCAGGCGCTGGCGGCAAAAGCGTTGGTCGAACGTCTGCCGGGGATGATGGTTCGGCAGGTCTTGCGTATTGTTGCTAAGGCTAAAGCGAGAGAGCAAGGTGGAAAGTTGCTTGGCGATTTTGGGGCGTTGGCGATAGATGTGTTTAATGTGGTCACCGAACAGGCGGACCGGCGTAGCTGGTTGACGCTTCCGCACGACGCGCAAATTCTGCGTAGCAGTCTGCCTGAAGGGCAGTACCAGTTACAACTTCAAAATGGCACCGCAGTGGGGAGCATGGATATAAAAGTTGTACCCGGTAAAAAAACCCTGATTCGGGTTGTGGCGACGGGGAACACCTTTCATACTGCGTCCGTTGTGCTGTAGTGCTTGTGTTGCAATAATGGTATTGAAACAGCGTAGGAGAATAAAACAATGAATATGGTGAAATTGTCGGCCTTGTTTTCGGGCGTGGTACTGCTTGCGGGTTGTGCTACTTCAGGAATTGAGGCGACGGGAAAAACTGAAAGTGATCCAGAGTACGCCAAACATCTGGTGATTCACAATGAACCACTGGCGAACGCAATCACCATTACTGACATGAAATCCCGCTTCAAGGGAGATCTGTTGGAGGTGAATGTAGAGTTGAGTAACCTTACCAGCTCGGATAAAAGTATCCAGTACCGTTTCTCATGGTATGCCAGCGATACTTTTGAGGTGGAACAAGGGAGTCGATCCTGGATTCCGGTGGTGCTGCACGGAAAATCCAGCACCACTATGCGTGCCGTAGCCCCCAACCCTTCTGTAAAAACCTATAAAGTCAATGTAAGGGAGTTGTAAGAAATGATATTATCAGAACAGTCAGTGCAAACAGCAGCAGGTAAAAAGCTGAAATCAACAGGCGTACTTCTTGTTATTGGTTTGCTGGCAGTGTCATTGGTCGGTTGTTCAAAGACCGTCAAATATGGTGATGCTACCGAAGTAGAAACAACCACGACCGGTTTTGGTTCAACAGATTTGCAGCAGATCGCGGCAAAAATGGTGGACTCGGTGCTGACTTTTCCGCCTGTTGTGGAAATCACAGCAAAACGTCGGCCGGTGATGTTTGTTGATACCATCAAAAACAAGACCACCGAACATATCGATACAGAATCCATTACCGATACCATTTCTACGAAATTGTTACGCTCCGGAAAATTCCGTTTCGTGGATATGACCAAGGTCGCAGCAGTGAAGCAGCAGCTTGATTACCAAAATGACAGTGGCCTAGTCAACCAGGATACGGCGATAAAAATGGGGCAACAAATTGGTGCCGAATACATGCTGTATGGCAATCTTTCCAGCATCGTGAAACGCAACAGCAGCCGCAAGGATGTTTATTACAAGTTCACGTTAAAATTAATTACTGCATTTGCAAAGTGGTATTGTTGAGTGGTCTGACGAAAAAGAAATTCGTAAGTCCAAAGAGAAATCTTTATTTGGTCTTTAATGTGAATTAAGGATTAAATCACTGCTTGAATCATGAAAATCCAACGCGAAGACGCAGAGAGGCAAAGAAAAACACTAACACTTTGCGCCTTCGCGTTAGATGTTATTCGGTTGAATATTTTTAGCGCTTAATTCATATTTTAGGCTGATGTAGCATTGTTATAAACAAGCGGACCAAATGGTCCGCTTTTTTATTGTCTCCTACAGCTGGAAAATATATATTTTCTTCAGCAGGAGTAACGTTGGATGGAGATATGGTGGGTTTTATATTGTAGAAATCGACACCAAAGCGCATGGCAGATCGGCCGCTGATATGGTAATCGGCACCGATGCCAAAATACACATCAATGTCGTCGTCGTTGCCGGAAAAAGAGGGAGTGCTTAAACGGTATTTCCATCGGGCGAGCCCGATCTTGCCAAATAATGAGAAATTAGTGTTAGCGCGCAGTTTCCCCAGCAGGGCAACTTGTAGCACAGATACTTTCGCTTTATAGGTTCCTTCTGAGGCCTCCCCCAGATTTGCCCAGCCAACGTCAATCGCCAGTGCCTCATTGATGTGGAATCCACCAAAAATGCCAAGGGCTGCACTGGAGTCATTGGCTTCATCATATATGGCGTTTCCGAGGTTTGCGCCGATGTATATGCTCGATGACATATTGGAGGATATGTTATGCGGCCGGGTAACGATAATATCATTGGCAGCGTATGCAGAGACGCTACTGAAAAAAGATAATGCGCCAAGGGCGAGTACGCCACAGGCTGTGCGTGATTTTTGACAAACGGTGTCAGATTTCATGGGGAAGCTCCTTGTGAATCAATGTTGAATAGCTAAGGAATGTGCATGAAATACCCTCGACAACTTATGATTCAATCCTGCAGGGAACAGCAACATAATTCCACAACGGAAGATGCTCATCAAAAACAATTCGCATGGATTCCTT
>QIGJ01000085.1 GCA_003229995.1 Gammaproteobacteria bacterium
AAAAATAATGGTTATCAGCACTGATTCAAGCATCAGGCCATACAAGCATTTTCGACCAAAAATCCAGCGACAGGTGGTTGCCTGTGCAGCAGCCCACTTGTCATTCGCGGTGAGATCCACGACGACTCTGGGACTGCTCATTTCTGTTTCCACAACATCAAACTTATCCGGTAATTGTGTCGGTGCATAGTTTGCTGTGCGCTTACACATGCGTTCAATCACGCTACTATGAACCTTGATCTCACCAAGCAGTTTGTTAACACTATGCTTTAGCGCTGGATTACCTGCCCATTCATCGTGCGATACGGCGAATGGCCGCTCTTTGTCACAACGTTTTTCGTTGTGACATAGCGCTTGTAATTCTCTGGGATTATAGCGATAAAACATCGCAAAGCCACTACGCGAATCATATATGCGCCCGTGTACATGGGCTTCGACACTGACCACATTCATTTTATTTTCACACAACATCAAGCCATGACGACTCGCACGCTCCATCATCCATTCCAATGTCACATTAGCCATGCCACTACGGTTATACCCTCCGCCGACATTGGAATGCATGCCCGCAAACCATACCTGTTCCACCGTATCCGGAGTACGGCCATGCTCATCCCACACCCAGGGTCGGCTGTGCGTGCATCATCCAATGCCAGCGCCTGATAGGCGAATTTCACATTATCAGTCAGGTTGTAGTTATAAAACTGATGAGCTAAAAAAGGGATTTTATCAGTCAGCCACCCCAGACCCACGAAGATCGCGTTGAGCACCCACATGCCAATAGAAGTGATATCAGTACGCTCCGGAAAACCTAATGCCGACACTGTATCCCATACGCCAAGAAACTGTATGTCGATCACGCCGTGCGACTGGCCTTTTTCCTTGGATGGCAGAATCGACGGCTGTTTCCCATTCAACGCTTTGTATTTTTTAAACTCAGCATCGACCCGTTTGGTGAGTTCAGCATTTGACAAATCACGACCATCCACCAAACCACAGGCACGTACAAATCCCGAAAAGGCACGAAGGGTTGCCGCACCTCGGCTAAAACCAAACAAATAAATTTTATCGGGCGAGGAGACATCGCTAGGAAAATCATCACCTGGCTCATATTCTTGCGCAAGATATTGATAAAGATTACGCACATTAGCGCCAAACCCAAAGCCCACGGCACCACCCAGCATTCGTAAAAATTTATTTTTTTCAGTGCCGACGCCGTTGTCGTAATGAATCACTTGCAGATTATTAGCGTCATGAATATTCACTGCACGGTACATTTTGTAGACATTGCTGTCCGGCGTGTATCCCCCTTTATTTCCTGTACCATCAGCGCACAAAACAATGTTCTTACCCATCATGCTCCTCCTTAAAATCACTTTTATGAATTCAACAGGATCGATTGATTTTCAGCGATGTTACATACCCATTTCTTAGCTTCTTGATTTGGTCCTGAAAATCACGTTTTCTTGCTTCCGCTGAAGCATCGATAGCGATTTAGGTCTGACTGCACGCTTTTTGTATCACTATAGTATATTGGTGGAACCGCTGCGCTTGTTCCACCCTACTGCCGCATCCTTTAAATTCACTCCTTATGCTTGTAGCCCCCATTCTCGATAGGCTCACTTGTGAAAGTGGAGCGAATTTAAAAGATGCGGCACTACGGTTTTACTCTGTGTTGAATAGAGCGCAATAAAATGCTTCGGATCGCTCCAGGGTTCATTTTCATAAGACAGCACCCTCAGGCAGGGTGACAGCCTGTCCGCTGTAACCCGGCAGCACGATCAAGCCCAAACATCAGGTTCATATTTTCAATACCAACCTGTGCCCCACCCTTCCCGAGACTGTCCAGTACACTAAACACCACTATCCGGTTTCTTTTTTCATCCACATCCAGTCCGATATAACAGTAATTAGTACCTGAAACTGTGCTTACCCAGGGATAAGCTCGGTATTGCCAGGCGTCATTCTGATTCGCAGGAAGATCATATACCCTGATAAACGGGTGATCCTTATAGAAACTGCGATAAAGCTCCAGCAAACTTTTCCGGGAAACTGTTTTGAGGTTAAACGCATGGCATACATTCAGTATGCCCCGTGTAATGGGCACATAGATCGGTGTGAAGTGTACATGTACATCGTCATCAGTCAGTCGTGACAATTCCTGCTCCATCTCGTAGCTGTGTCGATGATCCACCACGTTATAGGGCACCAGGTTATTACCGATTTCGGGGTGGTGTGCTGCACGGGATAATTCAGCCCCTACACCAGCCGTACCCGACAAGCCATTAACGACCAGGGAGCGGGTATCCACCAGCCTTTCCTTGAGCAGGGGGGCTAATCCCAATATCGCTGCTGAGGAAAAACAGCCGGGGTTAGCAATCAATCTTGCTTGTTTAATATCATCAAGGTGAAATTCAGAAAGGCCATATACGGATTCTTCTGCTAGTGACCACTCGGTATGGGGCTGACCGTATACCTGCTCCCAGGTGGGTTGGGAATCCAGGCGGAAAGCTGCTCCTAAATCAATAACCTTGCAGCCTGTTTCCAGAAGCCGGGGAGCTATTGCCAAAGAAGCCGATGTCGGCAAAGCCATAAACACGACATCGCACGCGGATATGTCATCAGGGTGAATCAGCTCAATACCCTGGCCATACAGGTTTGGATGGTCGTTTTCGATTCGCCCCGGCGTACGACTGGTTGCCCAGGCAAGTTCAGCTCCGGAGTGATTTAATAGCACCCGAATGACTTCGCCACCCATGTAACCGGTTGCTCCAAGCACACCCACTTTAATCATGACGCAGTCCTCCGTTTTTATTCCGAAAATGGAATAACCGTAACCAAAAACCGGCAGGCATTACAGATACAGTCTATGGTTTATTTAACCAGTACAGAAAAAATGTCAGTGATTACTCAACAGCCGTTTAGGCGCAACCCGGCCGTCATCCAGCACGGTGCCCAGTCCCAGAAAGCGTTTGTCGCTGGCATACAGGCGCACCCAACCACGGTCTTTGAGCTGCGGCACAAAGACTGCTTGCCCCTGACAGAGATAAAAGCTGGCCTCTTCCGGGAGGCACACCTCTGGCCAGTCCGGCAGGGTGGATTCCATGGGTAACAGCAATTCGTCCAGTGCGTGTAGGCCTGATTGCTCCACAATGGCTTGCAGGAATTCCAGTGTATACATGGTATGTCCTTCCAGCGCACCGACACCGGTACGTCGCAGGGCTGCTACGTGAGCACCACAACCCAGTACTTCACCGATGTCTTCAGCCAGTACACGAATATAGGTGCCTTTGCTGCAACGCACATCCAGTTCCAGCTCATCACTTTCCAACCTCAGTAATTTCAGGGAATGAAGAGTGATATCACGCGGCTCGCGCTCAACCTCAATACCCTGATGGGCCAATTTATAAAGAGGCTGACCTCCCCGTTTGATCGCGGAATGCATGGGAGGGATTTGCTGGCTCTGACCCAGAAAGCTTTCCAGCACCTCTTGTACCTGTGCGACAGCAAGCTCCCCTACGGGTCGTATTTCGCGGATTTCACCATCGGCATCACCACTGTCGGTGGTTACTCCCAGCTTACAGGTTGCTCGATATTCCTTATCTGCAGAAAGCAGAAAACCGGAAATTTTGGTGGCCTCTCCAAGACAAATGGGTAGCATGCCTGATGCCAGCGGATCAAGACTGCCGGTATGCCCTGCCTTGTTCGCATTAAAAAGCCGTTTGACCGTTTGCAGGGCGGCATTGGAGGTAATGCCGGTGGGTTTATCCAACAGCAGTACACCATTCACACTTCGGCCACGGTTACGACGACGCGCCACAATTATTCTCCAAAAGCATTAAAAAAGAAACGGGAGGGTTACTGCTCAAACCCAAGTTGCTGCTTAAACCACAATTCAGGTATTACGTTTTTTCAGGCCGGGAGTCAGCAGGTTTGTTTGTTGGCTCGTCAGCTCCCGCAGAGGATGTGCCTGACTGTTTGATCAGGTCCGTCAAACGATTCCCGTATTCCATCGAGGAATCGTAAATAAAAACCAACTGGGGCGTAGTGCGTAACTTGAGACGCCGGGCCAATGCGGTACGTAAATAACCGGCAGCTTTGTTCAGGGCTAGCGTGCTGTTTTCGACGGATTTTTTTGCCTGTTCTTTATCCGCCAGATTTTCATCCAACACCGTAAAATACACACGCGCTCGTTCAAATTCATGCGTGACATCGACGCCAGTGACGGTGACCATGCCCACTCGCGGATCACCCAGTTCCATCTGGATCAACTCTGCCATATGCCGCTGAATCTGATCTGCTACCCGGCGAGTGCGGCTGAATTCTTTGGCCATTACGAGTTACTCCATAAGTCCATCAGCAAACAGACCGGTGTTACAGGGTACGCTTGACTTCAACTTGTTCAAAGACTTCAATTTGATCACCTGTTTTTATGTCGTTGTAGTTTTTCACACCGATACCACATTCTGTACCAGAACGCACTTCCTGCACGTCATCCTTGAAGCGACGTAGCGATTCCAGCTCACCCTCGTAAATCACCACATTGTCGCGCAATACACGAATGGGATTGTTTCGTTTCACCACGCCTTCCGTCACCATGCAGCCTGCTATAGCGCCCAGTTTGGGAGAACGGAAAACATCGCGCACTTCGGCAAGACCCACGATTTCCTCTTTGAATTCCGGTGCCAACATACCGCTCAGTGAATTTTTCACTTCATCAATGGCATCGTAAATCACACTGTAATAGTGCAGGTCGATACCATCTTCTTCGATAATGCGTTTTGCTGACGCATCGGCGCGCACATTAAAACCAATCATGACTGCCGAAGAGGCTACCGCCAGATTGACATCAGATTCATTGATACCGCCCACACCACTGGCGACAATTTTCACCTTCACTTCGTCTGTGGACAGTTTTATTAACGACTCATTAAGGGCTTCCACCGAACCTTGCACATCCGCCTTCACCACCAAGTTGAGGGTATTCACTTCGCCCTCTTCCATTTGCGAGAACATGCTTTCCAGTTTGGCTTTTTGTTGACGCGCCAGTTTCACATCGCGGAATTTCCCTTGACGGAACAACGCCACTTCACGCGCCTTACGTTCATCGTCCACTACCAGCATTTCATCGCCTGCATTGGGCGTACCCGAGAGACCCAATACTTCTACAGGAATCGATGGGCCAGCTTCGGCGGTGGGCTGGCCATTTTCGTCCAACAACGCGCGTACCCTGCCATATTCCTGACCGGCAAGCACCATATCACCCTTGCGCAAAGTACCACTTTGCACCAGCACCGTTGCCACCGTGCCGCGTCCTTTGTCCAGACGTGATTCAATGACCACGCCGCGTGCGGGTGTATCTTTCACGGCCTTGAGTTCCAGCACTTCTGCTTGCAGAGAAATCGCTTCCAGTAATTTGTCAACACCTTCACCGGTCAATGCGGACACATGCAAAAACTGTGTATCACCACCCCAGTCTTCCGGCACCACTTCTTCGGCCACTAATTCCTGTTTGACGCGATCCGGTTGTGCGTCTTCTTTATCAATTTTATTCACCGCCACCACTAATGGCACATTGGCAGCTCTGGCATGCTGAATGGCCTCTTTGGTTTGTGGCATAACACCATCATCAGCTGCCACAACCAGTACAACAATATCGGTGGCTTTCGCGCCACGAGCCCGCATCGCAGTAAACGCTGCATGTCCCGGTGTATCCAAAAAGGTGATCGGACCAAGATCAGTATCCACATGGTAAGCACCAATGTGCTGGGTAATACCCCCTGCCTCGCCTGCGGCCACTTTTGATTTTCGAATGTAGTCCAACAGCGATGTTTTACCGTGGTCAACATGACCCATGATGGTAACGGCAGGCGCACGCGTTATCCGCTCACCTTCAGCATCGGATACCTGCGTAATACTTTCTTCCAGCGCATTGTCACTCACCAGTACGGCTTTGTGGCCCATTTCTTCTACAATAATGATTGCGGTTTCCTGATCCAGTACCTGATTGATCGTCACCATGCTGCCCATGCCCATCATCACTTTGATGACCGCAGCCGCCTTTACGGCCATTTTTTGTGCGAGTTCGCCCACGGTAATGGTTTCGGCAATGCTGACATCATGCACGACAGGTGCCACGGGCATTTCAAAACCATGTTCAGTCGGTACGGAAGACACTGCGCCACGGGCACGCCGGGGTTTCTTTTTGCGGCGACCTGATTTACTGGCATCCACATGCAGTTCTTTGCGACCATATTTTGTCGATTTTTCGGCTTTCCCCGACTTGTCTGCGCGTTCACGTTTCGCACCGCGCTTGTCGGTGGCTTTTTCCGTTGTCAGCTGAACGGGAGTCACAGGCGCAACCGCTGCTGCCTCTGCGGCTTTTTTTAATGCCGCTTCTTCCTGTTTTTTGGTCTCTGCTTCGGCCAGGCGCTCCTGTTCTTCCCGGGCCTTTACTTCGTTTGCATCAACACGACGCTGACGCTCAAGCTCAGCCATTTTTTCTGCATCAAGGCGATCCTGTGCAATTTTATCGGTTTCCACCTTGAGCTTTTCAGCCTCTTCGGAAACAACTTCGCTGCGTTTCATGTAAGTTCGTTTTTTACGTACTTCAACATTGACTGTTTTACCGCGCGTTGCACCACGCCCAGCACCGCTCGGTTGTTTCAATTCAGAAACTGTCTTGCGGCGCAAGGTAATTTTTTTCGGCTCACTGGCCTTTATTTCCCCACCACCGTGGGTATCACGCAGAAAATCCAGCAACTGCATTTTCTCCTCGTCGCTAACGATTTGCTCGCCGCTTTCAAACGACATGCCAGCCTTGTCCAGCTGTCCCAGTAAACGGTCCACTGGAACACTCAAGACTTCAGCTAATTGTTTTACACTTACGCCTGACATAACTTCCCCCAATCACTTAACTCTACTGTTCGCCAGCCGCTGTATCCTCAGCAAACCAGGGAGCTCGTGCGGTCATAATCAATTTACCGGCCCGTTCTTCATCCATATCTTCGATTTCCATTAATTCGTCAACGGATTGCTCCGCCAAGTCTTCCATGGTGATCACATCACGACTGGCCAGGACAAAAGCCAGATGCTGATCCATTCCATCCATTGTCAGCAAATCTTCTGCTGGCTGTTTTTCGTCCAGCACTTCTTCCTGTACTAGCGCCTTGGTCAGCAATACATCTTTGGAACGATTACGCAATTCATTCACAATATCTTCGTCAAATTCTTCAATGGCCAGCATTTCTTCCAATGGCACATAGGCAATTTCCTCGATACTGGTAAAACCTTCCTGCACGAGGATACCGGCAAATTCTTCGTCTACATCCAGCTGCGTCATAAACAATTGCAAAGCGGCCTTACCCTCCTTCTCACCTTTTTCCGACAGTTGCTCGTCAGACATCACGTTGATTGTCCAGCCGGTCAACTCACTGGCAAGACGCACATTTTGCCCACCACGACCAATGGCCTGCGAAAGTTGTTCTTCTTCCACGGCAATATCCATGGCATTGTTTTCTTCATCCACCACGATGGACACCACTTCTGCGGGCGACATGGCATTAATGACAAACTGCGCCGGGTTTTCATCCCAAAGAATAATATCGACACGTTCGTCGGCCAGTTCGTTGGACACCGCACGCACCCGCGAACCCCGCATGCCAACACAGGCACCCACCGGATCGATACGGGCATCATTGGATTTAACCGCAATTTTTGCACGCGAACCCGGATCACGCGCAGCCGCCAGAATATCAATCAGACCTTCACCCACTTCGGGGATTTCCAGCTTGAACAATTCGATCAGTAATTCCGGTGCTGTGCGACTCACAAACAATTGTGGGCCACGCATTTCGGAACGTACGTCTTTCAAATAGCCTCGCACACGGTCACCTGGGCGCACAGCCTCACGCGGTATCATATCTTCGCGCGGCACCAGAGCTTCAACATTTTCGCCAAGGTCCATAATAATGTTGCCTTTGTCCAGGCGCTTGACCACACCCATCACCAATTCGCCAATACGTCCCTTAAAGGCCTCGACAACGTGCGCACGCTCGGCATCACGCACCTTTTGCACAATGACCTGCTTCGCAGCCTGTGCCGCAATACGCCCAAACTCAGCAGATTCCATCAGTTCCTCGATGAACTCTCCGGCGTTGATATCCGAGTTTTTCTTCAGCGCATAAGTCAGCTTGATTTGTGTGTCGGGATCCTCAAAATCTTCGGAATCATCTTCAAACACTTCCCAGACACGAAAGGTTTTGTATTCACCCGTCGCCCGGTCGATATCGACACGCACACTGATGTCCATGCCGCTAAGCTTTTTGCTGGCCGTCGCCAACGCTGCTTCAATGGCACCAAAAATCGTTTCTTTGTCGAGTCCTTTCTCATTCGATACGGCATCTGCAACCATCAATATTTCTTTGCTGTTCATCGCTCTCTGCCTCATCATAGCCATGGCCTGTTACCCAGGGCATTTAGATTTTTTCTTTAACTTGTTGCTCTCAATTTACTGCTATTTTTTTACTACGATTTTTGCAAGCCTGTTGACACTTCACACACTAAAAATCAGCAATCAGATTTGCCTTATCAACAGCACCCAGCGCCAATACCAATTCATTTTCACCAATATTCACGATTACCTGCTCATTTTCGACACCCTGCAAGGTACCCTTGAACTTGCGTTGCCCATTAATCGGCGTTACCAACTTCAATTTAACTTTATGGCCTGCAAACTGCGCAAAATGTTCCAGCGTAAACAATGGTCGATCCAGTCCTGGCGATGATACCTCCAACTGATACTGTCCCTGGATAACATCCTCCACATCCAGCACACCACTCAATTGGTGGCTCACACGCTGACAATCACTCACATCAACGCCATTCTCTTTGTCAATATACACACGCAACAGGCCGCGATTGCCCTGTTTGCCGTATTCAATGCCCACGAGTTCGCAGTCCAATGATTCGACCACCGGGGCGATAAGCACCTGTATACGCGCTGGTATCTGCCGCACAATCCCGCTCCAATTACGCACTTTTTCCAGAAACAAAAAATGGGCCATAGGCCCACCGTCACATTAACCACTTTAATCAAGAGCAATTATAGCGCCTGACGGTCTGCACACCAAACTGCACCAGCATTTCAGCCGTTGTTCTAACAAAAAACGAACAAAAAATTAGCAAAAAAAAGTTAAAAAAAAACCACGTTCACTCGTGGCCTTTACGATCCGTCCCCGAATCCTTGATTCCTCACGGAATCACTCAACTTTTCCCCGGCTGGTAGCCGGAACAGGCTAACAGCGTCATCTACCATACTGGTAACAACCCGTGATTAGCCCCCAAACTCACTACTATCAACGCGCTACTACCGTTAATCGAGGGAGCCCACGCTTCGAAGTCGGCGGATTATAACAACTCTTCCCCCCAATCCACAATAGGGGGCAGCTAAAATGTCTGATAACCGCAAAAAATACCCACCGCCATTTTCTATGCGCTTGATGAGGGTCGGCCGGGATTCTGACGAAATCCACCGCCTCTAACTCAAGCAGTTGATATTTATTACAATAATTTGAGTTTGTAGTCCATGGGAATGATTTTCCTATCCAGATTCAACGTATAATTGCCAAATCGATTGATATGCCCAGTTCTGTACGGAGACAATCCCGCCAGGATTTCTGCGTCAAAATGTCCCGAAGCTCCTCTTCAGTCAGATCCGATTTGAAGCACGGATAGGCGGTCTCGTGAACACTGCTCATGCGTGGCTCGGTGAGATATCCCAATAAATGTTGCTTTGATGAAAATACGCTGGACAGCATATTATAATATACACCATATGGTATACTTTGCCATATGTCGGCACAATTAATCTTCCGGGATAAATACATCTACGCCGATGGGACCATTCGCGAGATGGTGATTTGGCGTCTACCGGACACAGATAGCGAGAGGCCACATGGTCTTAAGTACCGGCTATATTACGGCCATTCTGACAAGTGTCTGGTGCGTTATGACAACGAACGGGGTAAAGGTGATCACCGGCATGAAGGTAGCCAGGAAGTACCGTACACCTTCATCTCGGTTGATCAATTGATCGAGGATTTTAAGGCAGATATCGAACGCTTACGAGGAGAGCAGCATGAGTAAACAACATATCCATATTGGCGTGGAAGATGCGGATCGTGGCTTTGAACGTTTCACCGAAGCCTGGCACAAGGCCGAAGTCGGTGAGACCGAGCAAACGGAAATACACCTCAACTTCGAGGATTTTGCCATGCTGGCTTCGGTGCTGACGCCCAAGCGTCTGGAGTTGATGAAAACATTACGCCAGCATGGGCCGTTGAGTGTCCGGGCATTGTCAAAACAACTGGCGCGTGACTATAAAAATGTTCACGTTGATGCCAGCGCTCTGGAGGAAGTCGACCTTATCCAGCGTACCGAAGAAGGATTATTAGTAGCACCCTGGGATGTGATTGATGCTCATGTGCGGCTAGTGGCATAAGCTTAACTTGATTAAGGGGGACACACTTGATCAAGTGCTGGTTACTGTTTCCCAGCATTCAAAAGTGGATGGTAAGGAATGGGCACGCAATAACTTCCCGGTTTAGCGCCCGGATTTAGTCCGACTTCGTTCATTCTGATTGACGACGGCATGGATGCAGGAGGTAGAGCAACGCAGGAGCCGTTGCCGAACAAAAGTGCAGGAATAGTCGTTCTATTTCGAGC
>QIGJ01000012.1 GCA_003229995.1 Gammaproteobacteria bacterium
ATAGATAACAGGGTTTATTCTGCACACATTTCAGCCAAATTAGTGGTTTTAGATTGTGATTTTTCCACGACCCTGGAATCCATATAGAGCCAAAGGTTAAAGTAACGGCTTTGAATTACAAATTCAAAAACACCAAGTGCTCCATAACAGTAGTGATATTCGATTTAATCAAATAGCCTGTTCCACCTAATATTCCCGCAAGAATCAGACCCGCCCAAACAAAATCCATCCGCTTATAAACCAATTCATAATACTTATCTATTGCAAACCATGTCATAAACAACAATCCAATCCAAAACATACTGCCAATTCCATACATGAGGGCAATTAAAAGGACAAAAACACCACTGAAAAAGGCAGTTAACTCACAGATGATTTTTAAACCCTTTCTATTCTGAAACAAAAAGAAGGTCATGTAGCCTAAGCCCAGAAAATAAACCAATGGAATCAGGGAAACCATTCCCGTTTCAAAAACACGCATTCCTTCTTCGAGAGGGGCTAAGATGGGCAGATAAGTGGTGTAAAAAAAGAGCCAGGAAAACAGACTTAGGAAAAAGGCAATCCCTGTCAAGCGAAGCACAAAAACACTATTATCTTTCTTAAATCCGATCTCTATCATGCCAGAAAACATGAACATGGAAAAACCAATGCTACTTATAAAGGCTGCAACAGACATAAATCCTACAAAACTATTGTCGCCCCATAATGCAATGGCTGCCCACAAAAAAGTCAGTGACCAAGAAATAATATTGCTATGAGCTTCTCTTTTTCTATCACCTTTTCTGGACCAGATGCTGTAACTTATTAAAGATCCCGATAAGAAGCTCGTCAACAATATTATGTATTCATTGTTAAAGTAATAAAGTGCGAAGGCAAGCATGAGGTAAGCAATGATTTCCCAAGTATAATGGATAAATTTCAGGGTGCATTTTAGCAAAAACTTGAATAGTCTATTGTCCGAAAAAAAGTAAGTTATGGTTTTAAATAGTTTAAAAAAAGGCCCCTTAAGCTTGAAAAATAGCGGGGAAATCAGCAGGAAAACCAACAGAGCCGAAATAAGATAAAAGGTCGAACCGATCCAGTCAATTTTTTGGGTAGGAACAATCTTCAGCAAGTCCAGGTTGTCTATGTTGACATTAAATTTTTCCGTAGCAAGGTGTTCTAAGTGCGCTATTTTTTCATTATAAATAGCCTCCGAAATTTCTTTGCTATTTCTCAAGTCGATAAGCAGGTTGTATTGCGCACGAAGCTCGACAATATTTTGTGGATCATAACTATCTGCAGCAGATATTATGGGAATGAGTAGGAGCAGGAATATAAAAAAACGTTTGAATTTCATAAAGTATGATGTGCATATACCCGTAGCGTTTGGGATTTAGGTGTTAGGGCGTAACCGTTCAGACTCTTTCTATTGTTATAAGTTCAAGGGGCGAAAAATGTGGTTTTACAAGTGGCCGCCGCTCTCGCACATCCCTGTGCTATACATCGTGGATTAACTGCGTTTTTTAAGCTTAAACATCCAAAAATCGGCGATCAGCAAATGCTGATCGCCCTCGTTTTCTATGTTTGTGAGCGAACGATATCCGCCAACTTACCTTTGGAAAACCAGGCAAACAACGTTGGTAAAACAAATAACGTCAAGAAAGTTGCCGTAAGCAATCCACCCACAATCACCGTTGCCAGGGGTTTTTGAATTTCAGCTCCTACGCCGGTTGAAAGCAACATGGGAATCAAGCCTAAGGCCGAGGTGATGGCCGTCATCAACACCGGACGCAGGCGTGAGGTTGCACCGTTAAACACGGCCTCGTCCACGGACAGGCCATCGGCAATACGCTGATTGATGCTTTCAACCATAACCACGCCATTGAGTACCGCAACACCAAATAGAGTAATGAAACCGATGGAGCTGGGAACCGATAAATATTGGCCAGAAATATAGAGGGCAAACACGCCACCAATGACCGCCAAGGGCACGTTGACTAAAATCAGCATGGCTTGCCCCATGGAGTTGAAGGCAAAATAGAGCAACAGTGCAATCAAGGCAATGGAGATTGGCACTACGGTGCTGAGTCGTTTTTGCGCTCGTTGCTGATTTTCAAACTGGCCACCGATATCCACCGAGTAACCGGGCGGCAACTCGACTTGTTGATCAATCGCTTGCTGAATATCAGCCACCACACTGCCCATGTCACGCCCTTGCACATTGGCTTGAATCACCACACGGCGCTGCACATCATCCCGCCGCACCTGGGGTGGGCCGGATTCAATACTGATTTGTGCGACATCCGCTAAACGCACCCAGGCACCGGTGGGCGATTGCAGGCGTAAGTCGGCAATTGCGCTGGGATTGATGCGAAAGGCTTCCGCCAGTCGTACGTAGATATCATAGCGCTCGTTACCGCTGATGATTTGTCCAGCCGCACGACCACCCAAGCCATCTCGAACCACGGCCATAACATCACCGACGGCCAGACCATAACGTGAGAGTTGATCTCTTTTGGGGCGGACCACCAATTGGGCTTCACCGGCAATCTGTTCCATGGCCACGTCTCTTGCGCCCTCAACGCCTTGTATTGCCTTCTCAATAGCTTGACCTTTTTCGGCTAATACTGCCAAATCAGGACCAAAGAGTTTTATTGCGAGTTGCGCCTTCACTCCCGATAACAGCTCATCTACACGAGTGGCGATGGGTTGCGAGAAGTTCAGCAACAGACCGGGGTGCTGTTCCAGTTTTTTCTCCATCAGTCCTTGCAAGGCTTGACGGTTATCAGCGCTGGTCCATTCGGCAACGGGTTTAAGGCCGATGTAAATTTCGATATTATTCACGGGTTCGGGATCACCACCAATCTCGGGGCGACCAATGCGACTGAGGGCGTAGGTAACTTCAGGAAACTCCAGCAGCATCGCTTCCAGTTTTGGAGCTGCTGTGAGGGCGGTATCCAGGCTGGATGAGGGGGCCAGCGTAACACGCAAGTTGATCGTCCCTTCTTCCAGCTCCGGCACAAACTCGGTGCCAATTTGCGGTAACAGCGCCAGCGCAGAAACCAGTAGCAATGCCGCACCACCGATTACAAACTTGGGTGATTTTACCGCCCAGCCAAGACTTCGCTGATAAAGATTATCCAGCGGTTTTAAAACAAAGCTCTCCTTGGCACGCACGCCGTGACGGAACAAATAAGTCGCCAAAGCCGGTACAATAATCAACGCCACAAACAGCGCCGCGACAATGGCCAACATGATGCTGATCGCCATGGGTTGAAACAATTTTGCCTCCACACCTTCAAAGCTGAACAGTGGCATGAAAACCACCAGAATAATCGCGGTGGCAAAAAATATGGGCCGCACCACCTCTTTGCCTGCCTGTTGCAAACGCAACTCAATACCCTGCTTATCCCGTTCAACATTGTGTGGGTCAATATTGTTTCCCGGCAACCGTGCCTCTACCTCCTTATCGTGCTCAGCATCGGGATGAGAGAGATGTTTAAACATGTTGTCCACCATCACCACCGAGCCATCGACCAGCATGCCAATAGCCACTGCAATTCCGCCCAGTGACATCAGGTTGGCAGACAAACCCAGCCAAGCCATAATCATCAAGGCGATGCCGATGGAAATGGGAATCGAGATCAAGACTAAAAGCGTAGCGCGCAGATTCATCAAAAACAGCGCCAATATCACCACGATGAAAACAAACGCCAGCAACAGTGCGTTTACCACGGTGGTCACCGCCTGTGTAATCAAGTCCGCTTGATCATAAAAAGTTTCAAAACGTACACCTTCCGGCAAGGCTTGTTGAATCAACGCAACGCGGCTATTAATGCCATCAATCGTGCTTTTGGTGTTAGAGCCCATGCGCTTTAAAACGATACCCGCCACCACTTCACCCAATGCTTCCGCCTGACCATTCTCACCTCGACGTGTCATGGTCACCGCACCTTGGCGAATTTCACTGCCCAACGACACAGTAGCGACTTGCGCTATGGTAACAACAGTGCCATCCACAGTTTTTAGTGGAATCTGCCGCAATTCTGCTAAACCTTGTTCGTTATCGCTCAACCAGCCTACGCCACGAATCACCAACTGCTCCTGACCACGGTTCATATACCAACCGCCGGCATTGCTGTTGTTGTTTTCCAACGCATCAATTACATTTTGCTGACTTAATCCGTAGGCCAATAAACGTGATGGATTGAGGTTGACCTGGTATTGGCGAACATCACCACCAAAAGAAAGTACATCAGTAACACCATCTACCGGCATAAGCAGCAGCTTAACGACCCAGTCATTGAGACTGCGCAGTGTCATAGCATCGAAACCTGAATCGTTATCCGCGACTAACATGTACTGATAAACTTGACCGAGGCCCGAGGTATTAGGGCCAATTTCAGGAGTGCCCACGCCATCCGGAATCAGTTCTTTTGCTGATTGCAGCCGTTCAAAAACCAACTGGCGAGCAAAGTAGATATCTTTGCCTTCTTTGAAAACCACGGTAATACCTGAAAGGCCGGTTTTGGAAATTGAACGCACCTGTTCCACATCTGGTAGCGCGTACATCACCGCTTCAATGGGAAAGGTAATTAATTTTTCAACCTCTTCTGATGCCAAGCCCGGTGCTTCGGTATTGATCGCCACCTGTACATTAGTCACATCAGGAAAGGCATCCAGATTCAGCTTTGGAATAACAATAGAAGCTGACGCGGCAAGCGCCAGCAGGCCAATCACCACTAACAAACGGTTGGTGACGGACCAAGTAATGAGTTTATTTAACATAGCCTGTCTCCTTTAATGATTGTGCGGATCAAATCCGCCTTTAGCCATTTCAGATTGCACAAAAAATGCCCCTTTGCCGACAATAATCGTACCTGGAGAAATGCCTTCAATCAGCATTTGATCTCCCACGGTCTCCAATATCTCAACCTCTTTGGGTTCAAAACGACCGGGAGCCGTCTCGACAAATACCTGCCAATCGCCATCAGGGCTGCGCAACACGGCAACCACAGGTACGACGATGCCATGACGTTTTTTATTACCTTCAATTACAGCGATCACAAATTGACCAGGGTGGAGTTCATCATGCTCATTTGCAACTTCAATATGCACCGCCAAAGTACGAGTGGTTTCATCCAGGGTATGACGGGCTTGAGTCACTTTGCCGCTAAGCCAGCGCTGACCAACCTGCACACGAGCGGGTGATCCCAGTACGATGCGTGCTGCATCTTCGGGTGTCAAACGCGCCTCGACCCAGAGTACCGATTCATCGCTAATCGTCATTAATACATAACCGGGTTCAATCAACTCTCCGATGACAAAATCGTCACTGATGATGGTACCGTCTTGAAAAGAGAGTAAATGAAATTCGCCTGTTGCTCGTGTTGCGTCACCCGTTTTAATCAAAGATCCGATTTGTTTTTTTGTCATGCCATAAGCACTGACTTTGGCATAAGCTTGTTGATAAGCAATTTGAGCCGCGACAAAACGTTTTTCAGAAACCACCTTGCTTCCCAGTTTTTTGACTCGGCGCAACTCGACATTAGCGCCCATCAAGGCGCCTTGTGCCTCAGCCATTTCGACGCTGGAGAGCGTGACCAGTCGTTGCCCTTTTTTGACAGAGTCTCCCAAGCGAACATGGCGCTGCATAACCTGAGAAGAAGTGCGTGGTGTGACCTTAGTGGTGCGATAGGCATTGAGCATAGCTTCGCCGGGAGCCGTGATGGCATCTCCCATAGACTGGCGTTTAACGGTCAGGGTCTCTATACCTGCCAAACGTTGTTGTGTATCATTCAGTTCAACATCACTGGCTTCTTCGCCATGGCCGTGACCATCATCACCACTCTCGTCATGACCACCATGATCGTGCCCCTTTTCTTCGTGACCATCGTCTTCATGGCCATGGCCTTCTTCTTCGTGCTGATGTCCTTGGTCACCATGGTCATCGTGCGACTCATTATCGAAATTGATACCCGAAAAATCATCCAGGCTCATCTCGTCTTCTTCGTGGGCGTGGCTGTGCTCATCATTTTCGGCTAAAAGAATGGAAGGACTTGCCAAGCTCAATAATAGTAATAAAATTAATCTATTTTTCATTTTTTTCTTCTCCAAAACTATTGGTTTGTATGGTTGACGCAGACGCAAGACCCAACCAGTCTCCAACCTGACCGGAGGCATTCAACCAGCTAATCGCTGATTGCCACACTTCGCCCTTCAACGTAGTGGCCGCTGCCTGAGTATCTATATTTTGCTTGGCCTGAATTAAAAAATCGGTCGCTGTTAATTCTCCTGCCTGCCACAACTGTTCCAGTAAATTCATTTGCTCACGCTGAGCTTGCTGACCCGCAGCAACCCAAACCTGCCAGGCGCGACTGGTATTTTGAAATCGTCCCAAACTACCACTAAGACGCGCCTTAGCACGACGAAGAGCATCGCGATAAACCAGTTCTTCGTTTACCGCCTCATGGGAGGCCGCTCGCACCTCGGCTTTGAAGTTATTACGCACAAACAAGGGAAGTTCGAGACTCAAACCCAGCATAGTTTCAGAACCGTCACGACCCACACGAACACCGATGGTGGGATCGGCACGACCCTCTCGCTCAGCCAAACGGATACGCGCTCTGGCGGCTTCCATGCGACTGCGCAATACGGCGAGTGCGGGTAGGGATTGCAGTAAGGCCATATCAATCTGTTGCTGCGGCGCGGCCAACTCACTGGGCAATTGAGGCCATGTATGTAAATCAAGCCCCGTTACAGCCTGTAATGCGGCCTTGGCTTCAGACAGCTCACTTTCGTTTGCCGCTTGCTGCATCAAAGCTTCGCTGTAGGTGACTTGAGCCAAAGTACCATCCAGCGCGCCCATGTCACCGGCCGCTTGACGCTGCGTCACGGTATCAACAAAATTTTTCATCAATTGACTACGACGTAACGCCAATACTTGCATTTCCTGTGCAGTGAAATAACCGCTCAAGGCATCCAGAGTTTCCACGGCGATATTCTGACGCGTTTGTTGCAGTTCGGCGATTGCCGCCTGGACTTCTTGATTGGCGATGCGAGTTTGAGCCTGTTGCTTGTTGTTCCAGTCCAGAGTTTGACTCAAGCCGATGAAGGTTGTATTAACATCCGTACGCTCGGCATCCACAGCCAACCCAGGATTGTACAGTGGACGACCGGCCCCCTCAGCTCGTGCCTGAGCCGCATCAACCACTGCTTGCGCACCCTGTATAGCCGGGTTTTCTGCCCATACCTGTTGAATAAATTTCGTTAGTGATCGGTCGATTTTTTGTATTTTTTTATCGCTAATCAGCAGGGGAGACGCTTTATTCTCGAGTGTAGTAACGGCCCATGCAGGCAACACCAAACTGGCGAGCACACTCGCCAATAAACATTTTTTTAAAAACATGAACTAAATCCTTTACGTGCATAAAACAACAGCGCCACGTATTAAAACGCAGCACGCACAAAAAACAGTAAAAGGATTTAGAGGATAGGAGGTCTTAAAAGAGGAGTGATATAGAGAACAGTAGGAGTTTGAGACAGCATGATCAAATCATTATGATTGCTGGGTACAAACGGGGTGGACGGACTGAAAATAAGACCTACTAAATGAGCGCTACCGTGACAACAATGATCATTGTGATGCAGATCGCCATCGGAATGTTCATTATCAACTGTTAATAAATCAATTGAGGTTGAACTATGAGCCGCCATTGCTTCTGGATGGATATCCATAGCAAAAGCCAATCCGGTACTAAGATTGACAAACAGCAGTAGGTAAATCAATATTTTCTTCATTGTGGGCGTTAATTTAAGTGAATCATAGTCATGTTGTCAACGGTTTTATTCGTACCGCACAGTAATAAAGTACGGCGTTATTCGAGTATGAGCTTTATCGGCACAGCAAGTTCCATCTTTACAAAAAAAAGCTTTGTATGCGCATATAAACATGGGAAATATGGTTGATCTGCGAATAACCGTTCGTACCTCTTCTATTGTTATCCGCTCAAGGCAAAAAAAGTGTGGCGCAACGCTATACACTTTAGTTTATACTTACAGGTGCGTTTTCTCAGGAGGCGTTAGTAATGTTTGAGCCGTAGACAGGGAAACTTGTACGTACGCTTCTGAAGGAAGAAAGGGGCCGTGAGGCCCTCGACCTAACCGGTTGTTTAAAAAATGAGCAAACAAAATTCACTTTTAGGAGTAATCTGAGTATTTATGATTCATCCAATTATTGAAGATCTTCTTTGGAGATACACCACTAAAAAATACGATGCCAGCAGAAAGATTCCCCAAGAGGATCTTGATGTGCTCTTTGAGGCGATGCGTCTCTCTGCATCATCTATTAATTCACAACCATGGAAATTTGTAGTTATTGAGAGTAGTGAAGCAAAAGAGCGCATGAGTAAAACCTTTGCTAAGATATATCAATATAACCAGCCTCATATATTTGACAGTTCACAAATTATTCTCTTTGCTTATAACCCACACTACACTCGTGATGATTACGCTAAAGTAGTGGAAAAAGGTATTGAGGACAAGCGAATCAATCCAAAAGACCGAGAGCGCGCCTTTGCTGTCTTTATGTTTGCCGAACTTAATACCGACGAAACTGGAAATACAAGCAGCTGGACAAAAGCACAAACCTATATTGCCCTTGGAAACACGTTGCATACGTTAGCCAGGCTCAGAATTAATTGCACCCCCATGGAAGGAATTGATACTGATCTAGTAAATGAAGAGTTTAAAGTTGAACTTGATGGTTACCAATGTGATGTGGCTTTAGCTATTGGGTATCATCACCCACAGGAAGATTACAACGAAAAACTGCCAAAATCTCGACGCAGATTAGATCGTGTTTTAGTGCGCATATAAAGTATGGAACGGGCACGAAATAACGTCCCGTTTTAGCCGATCTGCTTCAGCTCCTCATTTGAACCTAAAAAAACCAGTTGAACCGTGGCTTATAGCACAAGCTCTTAACTGATTTTTCTAGGTTGAACGTTTTTCAATCAAAAAATACTCACTTTAGTCTGGCTGGAGCTGTGTTTTTCCTCGGTAAGTCGCTCCTGCATTACTCTATCTCCAGTATCCGTGCAGTCGTCAATCAGAACGTCCAATGAGAAACTAAATCAGAGTGCTAAAACAGGACGTTATTCCGTGCCCATTCCTAAGCACAAAACGAGCGTCGCGGAGGCAAGTCATTGATCACAAAAGTTGTTTCCAGGCACAGTCCTTCATAAATTATAATCGTAATTAAATGGTATAATCCATCGTTTTAGGGTCGCAATGACTACACACGAAGCAGAAATTCAAAAATTACAGCCTACCATTCTTTCATTTGTGAGAGATATTCCTAACCTGTGTTCACTCGCAGGGCTAGCTTGCACAATATTAGCTATTTACTTCAGTATTTTGGGTGTTTACCACGCCGCAATGATTGGTATGATCTGGGCTGTTGCATTTGATTGGGCAGACGGTCTCGTTGCGCGAAGAATGAAGGGACGAACAGGTAAAGACCGAGCATTTGGTGGGCAACTTGATGTATTAATCGATATTGTGAGCTATGGCGTTGCTCCCGCAATCCTGTTATTAAGCTATGGTAAATTTGAACCTATATTTTTAGTAGGCGCTTTTTTAATGCTCGCTGCTAGTGCAATAAGGTTGAGTTATTTTAGTGTGTTCGGTCTTGCTGGCGGATCAAAATACACAGGATTAGCACTTGATAACAACAGCATAATACTAGTTTTTATATTTCTATTTGAAGGCGTTTTTAGTGGGGGACTATTTTCTGTTATTCTTTATATTAGTGGTTTAGGGCTTGCGGCTTTGAATGTCTCGCAAATAAAAACACCAAAACTTTCTGGTAATCCAATCAATGTTTATATTCTTGCTATTTATACGCTTGGAATAACGTGCATCTATGGCTGGAAACTCCTATAAAAAATAACGAAATAAATATAGTGAAATTACTTACATTATAGCGTACATTTCGCGCCCAATGGGATCTATTTTTTGAATTAAATATGGCTCAGTATGCATTCCGGGGTCGTGCTAAAATCCCCCTGGTTTTGGGATAAATAGAGGCAAGGATGCTGAATGGCATTAAAAATAGTTG
>QIGJ01000011.1 GCA_003229995.1 Gammaproteobacteria bacterium
TAACAGGGTTTATTCTGCACACATTTCAGCCAAACTAGTGATTTTAGATTGTGATTTTTCCACGACCCTGGAATCCATATAGAGCCTTGTTTTTTAGGTGTTTTATTTTCACCACCTGCGAAATTGGGTTAGGAGCATGCAAATTCCACTATAAAATCAGTACAACGGCTCTAAATCAATTTTTATATGTTTATTGAGTAAACAATCATCATCAAAATTACACAGTTGCCATCGTTGCCGCTATAATTAGCTATAACGTTTGAGAAGCAGGTGTGAAGTGTGCGTTCTTTAATTTCATGGCCAGACGAAATGACGCATAATGGCCCGTTATTGCGGCGACAAGAGTGTGCGATTACATATGCTTTTTCTAGGTTTAATTCTCGCTCCTTAGGGGCCGTTCTCAATGACCTGAGTAAGCCTGATACGGAGGCATTTTTCTTGCTGGCAAGGCCCGGTGAGGCGTAATAGTTATTCTATGTGCAACGAATCACAACGCCGACAGCACGAAAAAGGACCAGAATAACGCCACGAACGGTGATTAAGAACGGCCCCTAGTAACACACGAATTTTCCCAATACTTTCAGGTACCACAACTCTATGACACCCGATTGGCTTAGCTCCATCCTTGAGTGGCTTACACTCAACCCTGACTGGGCCGGCCTCATTATTTTTTTTGTTGCTTTATCTGAATCGCTGTTGATTGTTGGTGTCCTCATTCCAGGGGCATTATTGATGCTTGGTGCAGGTACTTTGATTGCTATTGGCGCACTCGACCTATGGTTCACGCTTGCCTGTGCCATTGCCGGTGCCATCGTCGGCGACGGCATCAGCTTCTGGATCGGTTACCATTTTAAGGAGCGCATCCATAAGGCCTGGCCATTTCGCTCACACCCCAACATTCTTTTAAAAGGTGAACATTTTTTCTTAAAACATGGCGGTAAGAGCATCGTTCTGGGACGGTTTGTGGGGCCTATCCGAGCTGTGATTCCGACCATTGCCGGCATTATGGGAATGTCGCCCAAAAGTTTTGCATGGGTTAATGTTCTTTCTGCCGTTGCCTGGGCTCCCGCCTATATTTTACCCGGCGTTGCTGTGGGTGCCTCATTCAACCTTGCCACTCAAGTGGCGACTCGCCTCGGCCTATTTATTTTGCTGATTATTATCACGCTATGGTTAATTGTCTGGTTTATTCGTCATGGCTTACGCAGTTTACAGTCAACACTTAGCGGATTCTCCATCCTGCTGTTTAGCACTATTGCTGCCTGGTTATTTGTTATTGTGCTATTTCATATTATGAGTACAGATTTGTATTACGGTCTTGATGGCATCACGTACCAGTTTCTGCAAACCATTCGCACGTCAGCGGGTGATGATTTTTTTGCCGGTTTCTTTTTACTGGCCTCGACTGAAGTATTAGTCGTTTGCAGTATCGGTACACTTTTATTCATTTTGCTCAGGAAAAACAAATGGGCCGTGGGTTACTGGATTATCGCATTGTTGGTTACCGTCATCGTTGACCTTATTATTAAACACATTCTGACTGGCGTTTACCCCGCTCGTATTTATACTGACGCTGAACTCATTACTGTTGCCGACCCACACAATTATTATATTGTGATTTATGGTTTTCTTGCTTTTTTAGTCGCTCAACAGCTCCCTGCTATGCGTCGCTGGATTCCTTATGCTTTCGCGGCATTGACCATCACAGGTATAGCGATGTCACGACTTTATCTCGGCAGCCAATGGCTCTCTGATATTGTTGGCAGTTTGGCTCTCGGTATTATTTCAGTAACGCTCTTGGCCATAAGCTATCATCATCGCCAACAACATACCCAAGCACTCCGCTATCTTGGCAGTAGCTGTCTTGTTATATTAAGCATTATCGCGTCATGGGAAATCTCTAAACAACATCAGTTCCTGTTGGCACTGTACACACCAAAAATAATCACTACAACACTGGAAGAGAACACATGGCAAACTACCCACTGGCAAAACTTAGCAACATACCGCATTAATATTCACGGTAAACCGTCACAACCCATGTCAATTCAATGGTCGGGAACGCTCACTAAGATCAATGAAAGATTAACTGAAATAGGATGGTCTCCCGCAGTTGAACTCTCAACTCAAACAACACTGATGTGGTTAACACCAGAAGCTGATATCGCGATGTTGCCTATTTCACCGATGATACACAAGGGACATTATGAGGCTCTCAAATTTTACAAGCTCACAGAAAAGCCAGATAAAAAAAATGAAAGATACGTGCTGAGGCTTTGGTCCGCAAATACGACATTGCAACCGGGTGAAAAACCGTTGTGGTCAGGTTTTGTACAAAAACAAACGCTCACTCAAAGTTTTATTTTTACCCACACAACAAACCAGAATAATTTTAATTCAGCACTACAAAACTTAACCGACACCATAAATCATGGCAAAGTGTTACGCCACAAAATACTGACGCATGACAGTAGCGCTATCCAATGGGATGGGATGGTAGTTTTGCTAGAAGAATGAGGGTAATTACTATTTCTGTAATTACTGTTTCTGTATCTCCGACCAGGTATTTTGAGCAATGCGTGCGACACCACCAAAACTACCAATCCAGATGTTATCTTCAACGCCATTCGCCATGGAAAATACATTATTTGCAAACAAACCGTCACGTACGGTGAAGTTGGCGAAGGTATTGTTGGTCGCATCCATTCGGGACAAACCTTTACTCGTTCCTATCCACAGGGTGTCCGTTGCATCTATGTAGAGCATAAAGATATGGTTTCCTGGCAAGCCATCTGCCGTGGTGTAATTAGTCCATTGATCCCCATCGAAACGGGCAAGCCCACCTCCCCAGGTACCCGCCCAAACAGTGCCAGACTGATCGACTTGCAAAGAAATAATGTAATTGGGATTGTAGGCCACATCGACATCAGACAAACCTTGCTCTTCTTTTTGTTGCGCATGATGCTGGGAAGCTTTAGCCGGATCATTAGTAAACTTTATAGCGTCTCGCACCAGCTCAATAGACGCGCCCAGGCCATCTTCATGCTGCCAGTTAGTCCACTTTCCATCCTGATAACGTGCCAGTCCAGCTTCAGTCGCAAACCACATAACGCCATTCTCGCCTTCTTCAACGCCGTAAACCCAAGGATTAGGCAGGCCTCCTCCTGTATTTTCGACGGTAAAGGTATCCCAGGCTTCAGGGTCATCTAAACGCGCACCGGCGACTCGATTAACACCAGACCAGGTTGCGATCCAAAGGTCTCCGTTGCTCGCCAGTTGGCTGTCATAAACAAACTGATCCGCCAGCCCCTGCGGTACGTTGTAATTTGACCACAAGCCTGTCGTCACATCCATGACCGACAAACCACCACCATAACTGCCCACGATAAGACGATCATCAATACGGCTTACATGAAAAATACCGTTCGATAAAACACCGGGCGTTTTATTATCGAATACCGTGTATTGATCTGAACCGGTATCGTAACGGATAACACCACCGGAGGTTGCAAACCAAACCTGGCCGGGTTCTGCATAAATGCCTTTAACATTGCGATTGCCAATCTCAAAATGGGCAATACGCCCCGTATCCGGCAAACCCACGGTACCGGCTCCCGAATCTAGAATTTGTGCACGCGCAGTCGCGGCTTGAACAGGGTGAGAAGAGGTAACATCTTCACTTACACTTCCCGTAGATAGCCCGCTATCAACGGTAATAATGCTGTCTTTTAAAGAAGATCCCTCTTGTCCCAATTGATAAGAAAACAGAGCAATACCTACCGCAACGACTAAAAAAACCCCAATACTTCGGTAACTCATTTACATTTGCCTCGGTTACTGCGTCTTCTGCTGTTGTGTAGGTGGCTTTCCTTTGGCCAAGCGAGCCACGCCACTCCGTGTACCTGCCCATACTTCGCCTGCTGGGGTTGCTTGCACTGCATAAATACTATTACCCATTAAGCCGTCTTTGCTTTGATAGGTCTGCCAGTTTTCGCCATCGTAATAGGACAACCCATTATTGGTACCAAACCAAAAATTCCCATCCGAATCTTGGTCCATACTAAAAACGACATTACTTGCTAACCCATCTTTCGCCGTATAATTGTGCCATTTCTTGCCGTCATAGCGGCTCACACCGCCCCCCCAGGTTCCCACCCAAACATCACCGGAGTCCGCAACCATCAAACAAAATACATAATTTGGATTGTAGGTTTCTCGCCCTTCCGTCAAAATGCCTAAATCATGACGAGCGCGCGTACCCAAACCGGTATTGATACTGGTAGGTAAATCAGCGTCGTTTGTGGCTCCCATACCGTCTTTATTAGTCCAGGCATGCCATGCTTCACCGTCATACATAGAGACGCCCCCTTCCGTGCCCATCCACACTCTGTCTTGTGCGTCAACATCGATGCCATAAACCCATTCATTGACCAGCTCTTTAACATAGGTATCAAAGTTTTCTCGTTTGGCATCCAGTCTGTTTACACCGGCCCACGTACCCACCCACAACGTGCCATCAGACTGCTCTGTTGTTGAGTAAACCCAATAATCCGCTAAGCCGTGCATAGGAAAAAATGTTTGCCACTTGCCTTTTTTGTATGCTGTCAGACCCCCGCCATTCGTGCCAAACCAACTGACACCCGTTTTATCAACAAAAACTGAGAAAATATATTCATTGGCCAAGCCCGCCGTTCGTGTAAAAACATCGCGCACGTCTCGACTGATCAAATCAACATAAAGCAAGCCCACTGAAGTACCAACCCAGATAGCGCCCTCGGCTTTGTCTACCGCCAGAGATCGCACATAAACATCTTTACCCACACCAAATGCTTCGTGCACATAAAAATCATTGGGCTGCGACTTTAATTCCTGGGCTGCAACAAAACTAAACGAAAGTAATCCGCCTAGCATTAAAGATATAGAAAAAAACTTAAGGAAGAATACGGGCATCTGAGGGTGTTCTCAATCTAGTACATGGATCTAATGTAGGCAATAACATCATCCATCTCATCACGAGACAAAATACCTTGGTAGGCGGGCATGATTTGCTTGCCTTGTTCAATAATAGAAATCAAATCGCTATTGGGCTTAAATAAACCTTGACCACGGGTAAAGTCCGGTACGCCGGGCATCGTGCCTCGACCACCGTCACCATGACAAGTCGCACAATGACGGCTATACACTTGCCCTCCATTTCCAGGGTCAGCAGCATAAGCCAAACTATTTAACAGTAGACCGATAAGAAACAGTACGAGTACAGTCTGTATTTGTTTCATCCTTCCTTCACCTTGTTTGCTCTGTATTCAGGAATGTACGTATCACCTAAATGTAACCGTCCCGACCCCTTCTGGAATTCACCATTTCTGCGTTAAAAAATGATCATTTACACTTGTAAATTCACATTTTTTGCCTTGAACTGATAAATTCCAGAAGGGGTCTGAACGGTTACACCTAAATCCTGCAAGTGATTGCACGCACTCAGCATAAACTCTTGATCCGTATAGCGAAATGAAACTTTTCGGCAATCATAATAAGGATTACGCTCAACGTTGTCATTCGCTCTACAAATTAATATCTTGCACTGCGCAAGCACAATCACTTGTAGGATCTAGGTATTAATCACTTCGATTAATTTCTTCTCGAAGCTGATTGACCATTGAACGCGTATGCCATACTCGCTCGCCCGCATAGCGCGCAACCAAACGACCATTTTTGCCTATCAAAAAGGTATGAGGATAAGCCACAATACCAAGCTTTTCATTCGCTTCCTTGCCGCTAAGATCCACATAATTATTGTACGTCACACCTTGATCAGATAAATATTCCAGCACCAAGTCAACGTCCTCATCAATAGACAGCCCCACTACCGAAAAAGGTTGTTCTTTTAGAATTTGTTCTAATTTCTCCAAACTCGGCAATTCTCTACGACACGGAGGACACCAGGTAGCCCATACGTTTAGTAACACAACTTCATCCTGTAGTGAATTAAACGATATGGGCTTTCCCTCCAGCGTGGTCATATCCAGATCAGGAAAAGGATCACCTATAGTGAGCTGATCAAACACAAATTCGGTTTGCTCGCAGCCACTCAATAACAAGCACCCCGTCAGCATCAACCACAAGCTAACTTGTTTTTTTTTAATCTCTCGTTTATGGAACCTCATTATTAATATTGATATCTAAGCCAATCATACCCACATCAATAACCGCTGTCCTACCTTCAAAATCGCCACTTTGAGCCATCGCATTACCTGATTTGGAAATTCGGGCACTGACAACGATTTGTGGATAATCAGCAAGTGACATGCCCGACATCATGGCCATTTTTTCATCCAGAGTAAACTCAAACGGTAAGTCTTGCACTTGTTTCTTCAACATAGCCAGTGGCATACGCGGTCCATTTGCTGCACGAGCATAGATAAACACCGTATCAGTCGGTGCTGTTTTCTCTTGGTACACAGGATCAACCCGTACTGTGCCCGTCACAAAAGTTGGCCCTTTTACAGATGAAACCGTTATTATTTCGTCCTCTGGCGGAATAGCGCGACCTGCCGCTCTTAAGCGCGCTTCAACCTCGGCTATATTGGTATTCATTGCATTTGCATCTTGAGAGTCGGGTTCGACTACATTCCTCAGCCTTCGCCAGGATGACAAGGCCTCCTCATAATCACCACGTTCAAAATCATAGGTTCCAGTCAACCACAAAGACTGAACATTATCGGGATCCAGCTCTAATGCTTGTCGAATTAAACGAATAGGGCGACCATCCAAGTTACCGTTTGTTGCCATGGCAAGCGTATCAGCAAAGTCAGCAAGAAATTGAGGATTCGTGTTAACCAAAGGCATCGCTTTTTCAAATGCACGAACTGCATCAGCATGTCGCTGCTGAAAACGGTAGGTGCGCGCCAACATCAGCCACCCTTCAAGGTCATCGGGCTGCTCTTCCATACGAAGCTCCAGCTGCTGCACCATAGCCTCAACCTGATCACCGGTATCAGGATGCTCTCCAGAGGCACCACCGCCAGCGGGTATGCCACCTGCAGCAGGTACTGCAACGACAGCAGGCTCATCACCTGTAACGGCTGCTGGGCTTCCCAGATCCATATAGAGTAAAACAGAAAACAACGGAATAACCACAGCCAAAACAATCACTAATGGGCGGCCACCCGGCCCTGTTGTAGTACGAGCTTGCTCACCGTCATCTTGATTCGCTTCCTGCACGTCTTGTAAAAGACGACGTTCAATTTCGTGCTTGGTTTTCTCATAATAATCAGGAGTAATAGCGCCCATTTCATTATCACGCTCCAGCTCAGCAAGCTGATCCTTATAAACGGATACGTTCAATTCATTATGTTCAATAACTTTATCCGCCACCTTTCTCGACAACAGAGGCGGTAAAACAAACAACATTGCAGCAATAAAAAGACAAACCGCAATAATCCAAAAAACAACCATAACCTATTTCTCCCCCGTCTCTTTATTGAGTAGAGCGGACACTCTGACCTGATCTCCTTCAGATAAAGGAGTCACATCGTCAATTATATTATCTTTTTTTCGTGTTAAGTTTCTATACAACATGAAAAGCGCGCCAAAGAACAATAAGGCTGGGCCTAGCCAGAGCACTAAAGTAGAAGGCTTAAAGGCCGGCCGGTATCTTACAAAATCGCCATAACGCGCTTCCATATAGCTCACTATTTCCTCTTCACCCTTTCCTTCTTTTACCATTTCACGAACCTGGCGACGTAAGTCTTTGGCAACCCCGGCATCTGAACTCGCTATAGTCTCGTTTTGACAAACCAGACAACGCAACTCGTCAGCTATTTCCATCACCTTGGCTTCCACCACGGGATCCTCAGCCATGGGCGTTGCTTCTTTAGCTGAACTACTCGCAACAAAACCTGCCAGGAAAATAATGGCCAGACCAAAAGAACGCATCATCCTTGTAACTCCTTAATCTTAGGAATAATTATTTTCTCTAAATCCTGGTAGGTTACCGGACCAATATGCTTGTATTGAATGATGCCATTTTTGTCGATAATGAACGTTTCTGGTGCCCCATAAACGCCCCAGTCAATGGCAACACGACCCTCATAATCAAATGCAATATGGGTATACGGATCACCACCATGGGCGCGCAGCCATCGCTGCCCGTCTTTACGCTCATCTTTATAGCTAAGCCCAACTATAGTTACAAAGTTGCGCTTGGCCAGTTCAATAAAAGCAGGATGCTCAACACGACACGAAGGACACCATGATGCCCAAACATTAAATAACCATACTTTCCCCTTCATCTGTTCTGTAGAAAAAGTCGCATTGGCATCGTGCAGTGTAGGCAGTTCAAATACCGGTGCCAATTTACCAATTAAAGGCGATGGTACTTCCGAAGGCTTCAAAAATAAGCCTTTATATAAAAACCCGACAAAAACAAAAAACACCACCAAAGGTAATAAATAATGAAAAGAGCGAACCATCACTTAACCCTCCACAGGAACCGCAGTGGACGGTTTGCTTTCAGCTACGCCTTTTTTCCCCTCTACTTTTAATGTACTGCGACGACGCACTTTTAATCGGTATCGTTTGTCTGTCATAGCCAGCAAACCACCCAAAGCCATCAAACCCGATCCTCCCCAAATCCAGGAGACTAAGGGCTTGTAATAGAGACGCACACTCCAGGAACCACCACCAACAGGTTCGCCAAGCGAAACATAGACTTGCTCAAAGAAGGTCGATGCAATTGCAGCTTCCGTCATCGGCCGAGTTTGAACGGTATAAACTCGTTTTTCGGGATGCAACAAAGCAAAAGGCTTATCGTTTTTAGTAACGACGATAATGCCTCGTTCTGCTGCATAGTTGGGTCCGGGAACCTTGACCACGCCATCAAACAAAAAAGTATATCCCGACAAGGTGACCGTATCGCCCACATCCATGCGAACATCTATTTCTTCTTCAAATCCGTTAACAAAAGTCACGCCCAACACAAAAATACCAACACCAAAATGAGCAACCACCATGCCCCAAAAATGCATAGGCTGTTTTAGCAACTTCGAGACTACAGATTGATTACCACTCATAGACCTAACACGATTAACTATACTCACAAACACAGATGCAATTATCCAGCCCGCCAATAAGGTGCCAAAACTGACCATTAACGAACCGCCTCCCATTAGGAGCGGTAAAACAATCGCAGCAATAACACCGGCAAGCAAGGCCCATTTCAAACGTGCCTGTAATTCAGGTATTACTGCCTGTTTCCACTTGGCTATTGGCCCCACCCCCATAAGGAACAACACGGGAACCATGAGAGGGAAAAATACAGCATTGAAATAAGGCTCGCCGACAGACAGTTTACCCATACCCAACGCATCATGAATAAGAGGATAAATGGTACCCAGCAGCACCGCACCACAAGCAACGGACAACATCACATTGCCTGTTAACAACATGGATTCACGCGAAACCAAATTAAACCTTCCGCCAAAACCCACTTTAGGTGCTCGCCACGCAAATAAGACTAATGAAATACCGACGACGATTCCAAGGAAAAGTAAAATATAAGAACCTCGTTCCGGATCGGTAGCAAAGGCATGAACAGAGACCAACACACCCGAACGCACTAAAAAAGTACCTAGTAAACTTAATGAAAATGCAGTAATCGCCAGTAATAAAGTCCAGTTACGGAACGTTCCTCGTTTATCGGTTACCGCCAAAGAATGGATAAGCGCCGTGCCTGCAAGCCAGGGTAAAAAGGATGCATTTTCTACGGGATCCCAAAACCACCATCCGCCCCAGCCAAGCTCGTAATAGGCCCACCAACTGCCGAGAGCAACACCCACAGTCAAAAAGGCCCAAGCTGCTGTCGCCCAAGGACGAGACCAACGTGCCCACGCGGCATCAACACGGCCACTGATCAGTGCGGCAATAGCAAAAGAAAAAACAACAGACAAACCCACATATCCCATATACAAAAGCGGGGGATGAATAATAAGCCCAGGGTCTTGCAGCAACGGGTTAAGATCTCGCCCATCCAGAGCCGCAGGAAACAAACGCTCAAAAGGATTTGACGTTAATATCAAAAACAAAAGAAAACCGATAGAAAG
>QIGJ01000355.1 GCA_003229995.1 Gammaproteobacteria bacterium
CTAAGTTCAACTGTCAGGATAATGTAACCAACTCATGAGTTTGCTGATTAATGTCCATGGAAAAAGTTAATGTTTTATTTGTTTGCATGGGCAATATATGCCGCTCGCCGACGGCTGAGGGCGTTTTTACCCGGTATGTGAAGGAAGCTGATCTTGCCAGTGTGATCGGGATTGATTCAGCAGGTACTCATGCCTATCATATCGGAGAGGCTCCTGATCCCCGCTCGCAGAAAACGGCACTGAAGCGCGGTTATGATTTGTCTTTACAAAAAGCACGGCGCGCGG
The DNA here is from genome assembly GCA_003229995.1 of Gammaproteobacteria bacterium. Lineage (GTDB taxonomy): Bacteria > Pseudomonadota > Gammaproteobacteria > SZUA-152 > SZUA-152 > SZUA-152. The sequence continues at coordinate 286 of QIGJ01000355.1, forward strand.
TTGCTGAGGATTTTACTGCCTTTGATTATATTCTGGCCATGGACAGAGACAACCAGCGAGGTTTGCAGGCTATTTGTCCTGTGGGAATGGAGCACAAGTTACATTTGTTTTTAAGCTATGCGCCTAATCTTGAGCATGATGAAGTGCCCGATCCGTACTACGGTGGTCCGATGGGGTTTGATCGGGTATTGGATATGATTGAAGAGGCTTCGGCAGGTTTACTTCAGGATATACAACTGCGTTATTTGCAAAATTGAAAATTGATGGTCAGATGTGTCGGGCTTGGCTTTGCGCCACTACTTAGGAACGGGCACGTAATAACTTCCCACTCTAGCATCTCGGCTTCAGCCCGTCTTCGCCCGTTCCTCAATCACAAAAGCTCGAAATAGATGTTCAATCAGAACGAACGAATACGCGCTAAATCTGAGCGCTAGACTGGGAAGTTATTACGCGCCCATTCCTTAGTAACGTTTCTGGTCGGGCTTTGCTATTACCCCAAATAACCCGTTTCCTCATCGGTAGGGTAGGCAATGCCCACCCTACCAATAGAGCCATAACACCTAAAACCTAACGCAAAGAAAAACAGTATAAACTTTGCGTTCTTTGCGCCTCTGCACCTTTTTTTCTCGTTCCCACACTCCAGCGTAAGAATGCATACCGGGTTTATAAATCACACCAGATACGGGTTCCCACGGAGGACTGCAGGATCTAGGTATTAGTCATTATTTTCCGGTTTGCTGGCGGGTTTTTCCACAGGCTTTGCAGTCGGTGTGTCTATAACCGGCGATTGTGGTGTGTTTGCCGATTTTGTTTCAACGAACGCAGGCTTTGTTGGTGCGCTACGGGCTGTTTTTTCATGCGCTACCGGTTTTGGTGCGGGGGCGGCCGGTTGTTGTTTTGCCGGGCTTGTTGGGCGCACGTTGTTTGCTGTTTTTGTCACTGCCGGTTTGGTTTCGACTTGTACTAGTGCTGCTGGTTTTGATTTGGTTTTTGTCGGCACTGGAGCAGCAGGGGTTGACGGTGTTTTTTCTACAAGGTTATCGGGTTTTGCTACCGGTTTCTGTTTTGTTTCTTGCGTTGCTGTTGCCGATTGCTGTGCTGTCGGTTTTTCCACGGGTTTACGGGCTACCGGTTTCGGCTTGTCCTTGAGTTCAGCAGGTTGTTGAGTTGATGCTTCGCCGGATGTGGTTGCAGTGTTCGTTTTTGCCACTTTTGTGGATGGTTTGGCTTCGGCTATATTTCCATTACTTTTGGTTTCTGTCGCAGTGTTTTCAGCCGTATTGTTTTCGTCAGTGCTGGCTTCGTTACCATTGGCTTCCACATTTTGGGTGTGGTTGCCACTGTCGCGCCGACGACGACGTCCACCACGACGCCCACGACGTGACCCCGTTTTTTGCTGACCATCATTTTGTGTATCTTGCTCAACATTTTCTGGTTCGTTGTTGGCGGTTTCACCCGTGCTTGTATCCCGGTTTTGGGTCTGGTTGCGATTTTGCGTACGTGCAGTTTGCTTATCGTCGGTTTTTGGTTTTTCGGTCTTATTTGCGGGTGCTTTTGCATTCGCACCACGGTTTTGAGTTCCCTTTTTCTGCTCGTCCCGGTTTTGTGCGTCATCCGGTTTGTCGCGATTCTGATTGCGCCGGGCAGGACGGCGGTTTGAGCCGTTGCGGTTACCGGCGTTATTACGGTTGCGTCCTCGAGGTTGTGTTGGTTTTGCAACTTCGGTTTTTTCGGTCGGTTTTGCGGGCGTGGCTTCGAGGTTTTCACCGCTACCCAGCAGACTGCTCCAGATGCGTTTGATGAAACCACCCTGTTGCATGGTTTCGTTTGCCGTTGTGGTTTGTGGCACAGGTGCAGTGGGCACTACACCTTTCACCACCGGGGTTTCGGATGTTATTTTGGGTTTATCACTCAGCGATTCCGATGCGTCTTCGCGCTCTACTGCCAGAGAGTAACTGGCTTGTGAATCTGCATCGTGTGCGAGGTCGCTGGTGCGTTCACGCTGAACTTCATAATGAGGTGTGTCAAAAGTAGGGTTGGGAATCAGCACCACTTTGATCGCTTGACGTTGCTCAATATCCGAAATGGCCTGGCGTTTTTCGTTGAGCAGGAAGGTGGCTACGTTGACCGGTACTTGTACGACAATACGTGCTGTCTGTTCCTTCATGGCATCTTCTTCAATGATGCGCAGGATGGACAGAGCTAATGATTCGGTGCCACGAATGGTGCCGTGGCCTTCGCAACGCGGGCAGACAATTTGCACGGACTCACCCAGCGACGGGCGCAGGCGTTGTCGTGACATTTCCAGCAGACCAAAACGTGAAATACGCCCGATCTGTACGCGGGCACGGTCCATTTTTAGTGCTTCACGCAGGGTGTTTTCCACTTCACGCTGGTTGCGTGATGCCGACATGTCGATGAAGTCGATGACCACCAGTCCACCGAGATCACGCAGGCGCAATTGACGGGCCACTTCTTCAGCGGCTTCCCGGTTGGTGTTGAGTGCTGTTTCTTCGATGTCACTGCCCTTGGTGGCGCGGGCGGAGTTGATGTCAATGGAAATCAGCGCTTCGGTATGATCGATCACAATGGCACCACCGGAGGGCAGGCGTACTTCGCGTTTAAAGGCGGTTTCGATTTGTGATTCAATCTGATAGCGGGTGAACAGCGGTACGCTGTCATTATAATACTTGAGTTTGTTCAGGTTATGCGGCATCACCATCTGCATGAATTCAGTGGCTTTGTCGAAGATCACTTTGTCATCAATGAGAATTTCACTGATGTCCTTGCGCAGGTTGTCGCGTATTGCGCGGATGACGACATCACTTTCCTGGTAAATCAGGAAGGGAGCTGTCCCTTCCTTAGAGGCCTTGTCGACGGCCTCCCACAATTGCAATAAATAGTTCAGGTCCCATTGTAATTCTTCGGGATTTTTACCGACACCTGCGGTACGCACAATCAGTCCCATATCTTCGGGAACATCCAGTGCTGCGAGGGCATCACGAATTTCATTGCGTTCTTCACCGACGATACGTCGTGACACACCACCCGCACGCGGGTTGTTGGGCATTAAAACCAGATAACGTCCGGCGAGGCTGATAAAGGTCGTGAGTGCCGCACCTTTGTTGCCGCGTTCTTCTTTTTCAACCTGAACGATGATTTCCTGGCCTTCTCTCAACGCCTGTCTGATATTGACGCGGCCACCGGTTTTTTCGGCATTGGGATCTAAGTAGGCACGGGAAACTTCTTTTAAGGGGAGAAAACCGTGGCGATCAGCACCGTAATCAACAAACGCAGCTTCGAGGCTGGGTTCGACACGGGTAATGCGGGCTTTGTAGATGTTGGCTTTTTTCTGTTCGCGGCCAGCGGTTTCGATATCCAGATCGTAAAGTCGTTGACCATCGACCATGGCAACGCGCAACTCTTCTGGCTGAGTTGCGTTAAACAGCATTCTTTTCATTTTTTTCAGTCCATGCGCTCAACCAATGTCCGCTTGTGGCTGCGGGCACAAAATGGCTTCACAAACAATAAACAGTATTACCGTGCGCCGACTGATCTAGCCGTTTTAGTTTTGTTCACTAAAAACAGAGGCCAGCGTCGCGAGTCTGGTTTTGCTGCTATTGGTCAGCTCGTCATGAACACAAGATGGACATGGGAGCGCACTAAATATTGGTAAACACACCCGTCATGACACGGATGTTAAGAAATTTTTTCGTTCTGCGCCCCATCCTGTCGCGTTTCAGCGTAGCTTCCTTGCCGAGGGAAAATGGGCGGAGAGTCAATACTATCCCGCAATAAGCCGGGCAAATATAGCAGTCTTATGGCATGGCGGCAAACTGGGCATGATTTGTTATGATGGACCCCATGGCACAGCTACCCTCGCAAACATCTTCCAAGTCCGTTCAGGCAGTTTCCACAAAGGCCCGTATTGTTGAAGTGGATGATGAACGGGCAGGTCAAAGAATCGATAATTTTCTGCTGGCGAACCTCAAAGGTGTGCCGAAAAGCCGAGTTTATCGCATGTTGCGCAAGGGCGAGGTGCGTGTCAACAAGGGGCGCATCAAGGCCAGTTATCGTTTGCAAAGCGGTGATGCTGTGCGTATTCCGCCGGTGCGGGTCGCTGAAACCGAAGCCCCGGTTAATCCAGGACAGCGGGTACTGAAGCGTATCGAGGCGGGTATTCTTGCGGAAGAAAAGGGTTTTTTGTTGTTGAACAAACCGCCCGGTATTGCCGTGCATGGTGGCAGCGGGCTGAATTACGGGGTCATCGAGGCGTTACGCGTGCTACGGTCGGAAGCACCGTATTTGGAACTGGTGCATCGTTTGGATCGGGATACCTCGGGTTGTCTGCTCATTGCTAAACGCCGTAGCGTATTGCGTGAGCTGCACCGCCTGTTGCGTGAAGGCGGGGTGGACAAACGTTATCTGGCGTTAGTGAAAGGACAATGGCAGGGCGGTGAACGTCGTGTGGATGCACCGTTGCTGAAAAATACCTTGCGCTCCGGGGAACGGGTGGTGACTATCAGCAGCGAAGGAAAATCCGCCGTGAGTATTTTTCGTCCGGTGACGATTTTTGCGCAGGCGAGTCTGGTTGAGGTCAGCCTGCTTACCGGACGTACCCACCAGATACGGGTACATGCCGCTTCTATTGGTCATCCCATTGTGGGTGATGAAAAATACGGTGATGCAGGGTTTGACCGGGAAATGAAAAAACACGGCATACGCCGACTTTTTTTACACGCGCGTTCGCTGGGTTTTTCATTGAATGGGTTGGATGAACAGTCACCCGCCTATCAATTTACCGCACCGTTGGGCGCTGAGCTGGAGGCTGTGCTGAACAGCTTGTCGCCTGGGTGCTAATGAAAGAAACGTTAATGAAACAGCAAAAAACATATGAACTGATCGTGTTTGACTGGGATGGCACTCTGATGGATTCCGAAGCCCATATTGTGACCAGCATGCAACGTGCGTTGAAAGACCTGGATTTGCCGGTGTTGGCCCGGGAAAAAATCCGTGACATTATCGGTCTGGGATTGCGTGAAGCCATTATGCGCTTGCTGCCCGATTGCGATAAAGATGTACTGCTGGCGATCATCGACCGTTACCGTTACCACTTTTTTACCGGTGATCCCTGTGAGCCGTTTGCAGGTGCAGAGGACGTGTTGCAACACCTGCATAAGGCTGGGTATTTGTTGGCAGTCGCCACTGGCAAGGGGCGTCGTGGACTGGATTGGGTTTTAGAAAGTACCGGATTTTTGCAGTATTTTGCGGAAACGCGCTGTGCGGATGAAACGCACTCAAAACCTCATCCACAAATGTTGCTGGATATTATGGACATTCTGGATGTCGATGCAAAACGCACTCTGATGGTGGGAGATACTGAATATGACCTGGAAATGGCCAATGCCGCCCGTACTGCCGCAGTGGGTGTGGATTATGGCGTACACACCCGGGAGCGTTTAATGGCATGCTCACCACTGGCTTGCCTGTCGTCCATCACAGAATTGCCAGAGTGGTTAGCTAACGAAATTTTAACGAAATCCTAACGAAATCAACACTGCGTAAAAACCAAAAATAATGAAACACAAAAGGTACACTTCATGAGTGATCACGACAAAACAGATGCACAAAAATCATCAATGTCATCCGAGCCCACTGCAAAGAATGATGTTGATGTCTGGACCCAGAGTGAGACAGTGAGTGATCCGAACGCGCCCGATGAAAAAGGCCAAAAAACAACCAATACGGAATGGGAAAGAGACACGCTCAATCGGTTGGCGTTTGCCGCTATCAACGAGCAGCGGCGTTCCCGCCGTTGGAGCGTATTTTTCAAATCCTTGTTTTTTGTTTATGTGTTTGTGATTATTTTATACATCCCCACAGATTGGAGTGAAGGTGGTATTTCGCATGATGAACACACGGCACTGATTGATCTGGAAGGGGTGATCGCAGCAAATACCCAGGCCAGTGCCGATAATCTGGTGAGTAGTTTACGTGCAGCCTTTAAGGACAAAAAAACGGCCGCCATTATTATGCGCATTAACAGCCCGGGAGGCAGCCCAGTACAGGCAGGTTACGTTTATGATGAAATCAAACGCTTGCGTGAAAAATACCCGGAGACTAAATTATATGCGGTCGTTGCAGATATCTGCGCCTCCGGTGGTTATTACATCGCTGCGGCGGCGGATGAAATCTATGCCAACAAAGCCAGTATCGTCGGCTCTATTGGTGTGCTAATGGACGGTTTTGGTTTTGTAGATACGTTGAAAAAAGTCGGTGTAGAACGTCGTTTGATGACGGCTGGCAAATACAAAGGTGTGTTTGATCCTTTTTCACCATTAAAAAAACCAGAAGTACAACATATTCAGAATCTTCTGGATACGGTGCATCGCCAGTTTATTGATCAGGTAAAGGCCGGGCGTGGAGACAGATTGTCCGATAATCCGGATTTATTTACCGGACTGTTCTGGAATGGTGAAGAGAGTGTTAAGTTAGGTCTGGTCGATGGACTGGGTAGTGCCAGTTATGTTGCACGGGAGATTATTGGTGTAGAAAATATTGTTGATTTTACACCCCGGCCCAATTATCTGGACCGTTTTGCTGATAGTATCGGCGTGACACTGGCCAATGTTATGGCCAATAGCTTTGGTTTGCCAAATGCCGCGCAACAGTCACCGATGCGTTAATGTGTAGATGTCAGGTGTTCACGAATAGACGTATAACCCGCCGTATATAATAATAGGCAAAAATATGTCACAAAAATATCCCATTGTTGCCGTTACTGGTGCTTCCGGTGCAGGCACGACGGTGGTAAAAAAGGCTTTTGCACGCATTTTTCGGCGTGAAAATATTAATGCGGCCTTCGTGGATGGTGAATGTTTTCGTCGTTATGACCGCAGCGAAATGCAGGCAGTGCTGGCAAAAGCAGAAGCCGACGGTGACGTCGTCACCCCCTATGGTCCAGAAGTGAACCGCTTCGATTTACTAGAATCGTTATTCCAGTCTTATGGAGAACACGGTACCGGGAAATTCCGGCGTTACATCAGTGAAGAAGTCGCGGACGACGCAGATACACCCAGTGGTACATTTACTGACTGGCAACAGATATCGTCGCAATCTGATTTATTGTTTTTTGAAGGATTGCATGGTGGTGTTGTGGCCAAACGCTGGACGCGACGAAAAATGAGCGCCTCACATAATCCGAAGGTGGTCCGCGAGCGCCGTAACACACAAAAAAATGCCAGCGTCGATGTTGCGCAACATGTAGACCTGCTCATTGGTGTTGTGCCCGTGGTTAATCTGGAATGGATGCAAAAAATCACCTGCGACATGCGCACCAAAGGCTATTCTCACGAAGCAACATCCGCACGTATTGTTGAGCGTATGCAGGAATACATCCATTTTATAGTACCGCAGTTTTCGGTGACAGATATCAACTTTCAGCGTGTGCCGGTGGTGGATACCTCCAACCCTTTTATTGCCACAGAAATTCCCGAAAGTCATGAATGCATCGTAGTGATTCGTTTTCGCGATCCATCGGGTTATGATTTTCCAAAGTTACAGGAATTGATTGATGGTGCGTTTATGTCGCGCCCGAATACCATGGTGATCTCTGGGAGTCAGATGCAACAGGCACTGGATGTTATTTGTACACCGCTGATTCATGAATTGACCGCAAAGGATTGAATGGCTCGTTAAAATAAGGAATGGAACACAATAACTTGTATCAGTTATTTAATCTCTTTGGGTTCAATTCCCCGCAGCTTGCTGCGGGGTTGTTTATTTTCTATTCCTAAGTTGAGCAGTTACGTTGTTTTTTGGGTAAGTTTTTTTTCTACTTCCAGTACATGCCGTGTTGTTGTCAGTACGGTATCCGGATTAAGGCTTATGCTGTCAATGCCAATCTCCACCAGAAATTCCACTATTTCAGGATAATCAGAAGGTGCCTGTCCGCACAGTCCCGAATAACAATGGTTGCGTTTTGCCCCTTCCACAGCAAGTTTAATCATCTTTTTTACACCGGGGTCACGTTCATCAAAATCGAAAGCAATAATTCCGGAATCACGATCTGCACCTAATGTCAGTTGTGTCAAATCATTGGAGCCAATGGAAAAACCATCGAACAATTTGGCAAATTCATCGATTAGAATGACGTTGTTGGGTATTTCACACATAACATAGATTTCCAGTTTATTTTTACCACGTTCCAGTCCGTGTTCGGCCATGGCTTGCAGCACTTTTTCACCTTCTTCAATACGGCGACAAAACGGTATCATCAATTTCACATTAGTCAGGCCCATGTCATCACGCACTTGCTTCAGTGCTGCGCACTCCAATGCAAAAGCTTCGGCGTAGGCGGGGTGGGTGTAGCGGGCCGCACCACGAAAACCGAGCATAGGATTATCTTCACAGGGCTCAAAATCGACGCCACCGTGCAGGGTAGCATACTCGTTGCTTTTAAAGTCTGACAAACGCACCACCACCGGTTTGGGCCAGAAAGCAGCCGCAATGGTGCCTACGCCTTCAGAGAGTCGCTGCACAAAATAATCAGCACCATCGGCATAACCATGAATCAGTGCTTCCAGTGCATCACGGGTATTGCGTTTGGTGATGCGTTCAGGATGCAGCAAGGCCATGGGGTGAGCTTTGATGTATTCGTTAATAATAAATTCCAGACGTGCCAGGCCAACACCATCGTTAGGGAGGAAAGAGGTGGAAAATGCCAGATCTGGATTGCCCAGGTTGATCATGATTTTTGTTTTAGGGCGAGGCAGGTTGGAGAGATCGGTTTCAGTAATGCCGTAATCAAGCGCGCCACGAAAGATATGACCTTCGGTGCCATCGGCACAGGAGACAGTGACCATTGTACCTTCGTCAATGTTTTGTGTTGCATTGTCGCAGCCAACCACGGCAGGGACACCCAGCTCGCGGGCAATGATGGCAGCATGACAGGTGCGCCCTCCGCGATTGGTGACAATGGCTGCGGCGATTTTCATTATCGGCTCCCAGTCAGGGGTAGTGATGTCGGCCACCAATACATCGCCGGGGTTGAATTCGTGCAGGTGGGTAGCGTCTGCAATATAGCGTGCCTGGCCTGTGGCAATTTTGGTGCCCACAGCATAACCGTGTGCAAGGATTTCGCCTTGTTGTCTGAGGTGATACTGACACAGTATATTACTCTGTTTTTGTGATTCCACGGTCTCCGGTCGTGCCTGTACCATGTACAGTTCACCTTCGATGCCGTCCCTGGCCCATTCCATGTCCATAGGCCGGGTTACGCCCGCTTTTTTACTGTAGTGTTTTTCCACCTTGATCGCATAATCCGCCAGAGTGAGCACGTCTTTATCACTGATACAGTAACGTTGACGGCCAATTTCGGGTACTGGCACAGTGCGAGTGGTTTCCTGTGAATCGTCCGTAGCATAAATCATTTTGATTTGCTTACTGCCACGATGGCGACGCAAGACGGTACGATGGCCTGCCATGAACGTGGGTTTGTGTACGTAAAATTCATCGGGTTCCACGATACCCTGAACCACCGTTTCGCCTAGGCCGTAGGCAGCGGTGATGAAAACCACATCACGAAAACCGGTTTCGGTATCCAGTGAAAACATGACACCGCTGGCATCAAGATCCGAGCGCACCATTTTCATGACGCCAATGGACAGCGCTACCTCGAAATGATCGAAACCGTTGTTAATACGATAGTGAATGGCGCGGTCGGTAAACAGCGATGCAAAGCAACGGCGACAGGCATCCAGTAACTGTTCGTCACCACTGATGTTGAGATAAGTCTCCTGCTGGCCTGCAAAACTAGCTGTCGGTAAATCTTCAGAAGTGGCTGAGGAACGCACTGCCAAACTCAGGCTATCACTATATTCTTCCTGTAATATCCTGTAGGCATCCAGAATCTGCTGCGGTAAGGTGTTTGCCAATGGTGTACCGTAGATAATTGCGCGAGCCTTGGCTCCACGATGGGCAAGGTCATCCATGTTATCGGGATCGAGCCCCTCCAATGTGTTCTTCAAAGCATTCCAACGATTGGCCTGAGCGAGTCCATCGCGATAGGCTGCGGTTGTTATGGCAAAGCCATTGGGGACGTTAATACCTTGAGGCATGAGTTCCTGATACATCTCACCGAGAGAGGCATTTTTTCCACCCACCAGGGGGATATCATCGATGCCAATTTCGTTAAACCAACGGATGTAGTGATGCATGTTTACTTCTCCTATCAAACATCCAGTACTGTGGGTAGATGGGCTTTTCATTCTTAGGTGGCCTCATCATTATTATTATTGATAATCCTATTATCTTGAGTTCCCTTAGAGCAACCCGGGTAATTCAGTAACA
>QIGJ01000296.1 GCA_003229995.1 Gammaproteobacteria bacterium
AGTGGCCACAGTGTAGTGATTGACGGGCCACCGGAACACGGTGGACGCAATCTGGGTATTCGTCCCATGGAGTTGTTATTGCAGGGGCTGGGTGGTTGTACGGCGTTTGATGTAATGATGATTCTGAAAAAAGCACGACAGCCGGTAGAGGACTGTGTGGTGGAGCTGGAAGCGCAACGCGCTGAAACCGAACCCAAGGTATTCACCAAAATCCATGTTCATTTCATTGTTACCGGCGCAGGAGTGAGTGAAAAACATTTGCAACGGGCGATTAAATTGTCCGCCGAAAAATATTGTTCCGCTGCTATCATGCTGGGTCAGGTGGCAGAAATTACGCATGATTATGAATTGCATGGGGGCTGAAAAATGATCAAACCCAATCCAACTACCGGCATGCGCCATGTTGCGCTGTTTGTGAAAAACTACGAAGCCACCGAACAATTTTATGTGGAACTGCTGGGCATGAGCGTGGAATGGCGGCCAGATGCCAATGGGGTCTATTTAACGTCAGGTAATGACAATTTGGCGTTACACCGTGTTGAACATAATTTTACTGAAGAACAGCATTTGGGCCACATCGGGTTTTTTCTGAATACACTGGAAGATGTGGACCAGTGGTTTGATTTTTTACGAGGTCACGATATCAAAATGAAAACAGAACCACGTACCCACCGTGATGGCGCACGCAGTTTTTATTGTCTTGATCCTGATGACAATACCGTGCAGATGATTTTTCATCCACCGATGGTGATTTTGGCAGGGAAACAGTGATGTTATTGCCCATTTCTAAACCCAAAACGCTGTGCGAGTCATGATTTTTGACGTGAGTCCCATGAGCTTTTTCACCGGGAGGGGCAACTTTGTGCCACCGGCCTCCAGTGCCATTGTGGCGTGTTGTCGTTCATCCTCTTTCATTTGTTCGAGAATGGCGCGACTTTTGTCATCGTGTTCGGGTAATTGTTCGAGATGTTCTTCGAGGTGTTTCTCCACCTGTTTTTCGGTTTCTGCAACAAAACCCAGGCTCCATTTGTCACCTACCAGACCCGCCACCGCACCAATAGCAGCGGAGCCTGCATACCAGATGGGGTTGAATACACTGACGTGAGTGCCCAGTTCTTTGGCACGTTTCTCACACCAGTTGAGGTGGTCGTTTTCTTCCAGTGCCGCGCGCTCCATCTGTTGGCGGACTTGAGGTAAGCGAGCGGTGAGCGCCTGCCCCTGGTACAAGCCCTGTGCAGCCACTTCACCGGCATGGTTGATGCGCATCAGGCGACCGGCCAATTGGCGTTCGGTTTCACTGAGTTCAGCCTCCGTTTCGTTTTGAGCGGGGTTTGTTCGTTCAGTGATCTTTGGTTGGCCGAACAGGGTACGTATGCCCACATCGACCCCCATGAGCAGTTGATCCAATGGGGAGTATTGACGGTTGGTATGGTCAGATTTGTTCACATGGAGAGTCTAGCGCGTTCTGGGTGTGTCTGTCTTGTTGGTTGTTGTGTGGGAGGATGTTCTCTTAAATGCTTTTTTGGTATTCCCCGCGAATAAAACAATAAAATGCTTCCTCGGGCTTCTGTTCCAAAATCCCTCCTAGCGTCACTGCCATTAAGTTAAACCGGTTTTCCTGCGTGTTGCAGGTTGGCGGTGAACTTGCGAACCCCAATGTTGCCGATGTTGTTGGGGTTCGCAAGCTCATCACCAACCTACGATTTGTTAACTTAATGGCGATGACGGAAGACCGTGGGAATCAGGCGCTACGGGTATTTGTCATTAACTGAATGCGATGTCCCCTTAACGGAGTGTATCGACTTCTGGCCAGACGAGAGATACCATAATGCCGTCCTTTTACGGTGTTTGTTTTATGGTCGATGCCGTAGTTTTGTCTGATGTTTACTGTACGCGTGTACCGGGTGTTCGCAGCATGGTTTGGATATGGTGATAGTGTTTCATTTATTCCAGACGATGCGGTGGTCGAGTCGGCTTTTGTGTAAACACCACTGCGGTACAGGGCCGTCAGAAAATTGTGTATCGATGAACGACGAATGCTGCTCCTCCGATGGCTCCGTAAGGTATCACCAGATGGCGTTTGAAGTTGTGTATTAGCCTTTCTCAGCATTTCACTTAATGCAGTAAAATCGATACCAAACGTGCTTCCCCGGCCGAACAACAACAGCATGACGACAATAGAAATATGGGGGATATGGCCTATCATTTCAGCAGGCCCCATAAAAATTGGCGGGGTGAGAAACAGTACTGCCAGAACAGCAGCCGTTAACCTGACTGCCAGTCCTGCCATAAGAAAAACACCCAGGATAATTTCTACCGCACCCGCCGAAAAAATAAATAGTTCGTCAGTGAACCATAACAAACCCATGGATGCCATAAAATTCCATTGGTGTTCCTGTAAAAATGCTATGCCTAATTCAGGCACCATGATTTTTTCACTAAAACCCAGGAATATCAAATTGGCACCAATGAAAACCCGAAGAAAAGTTAATGCTTGCGCTTGATTAACACCGTCGTCTGGCGACAAAAAAATATCTTCACGGGAATAACGCAACACTGGTCGACCTCGCAATAAAAAAAACATCGCGGCACCCAGAATCCAAAGGTTTTCCAGTGTGACAATCAGACCAGCGGTTTGCATGGTTAGCAACCACAACCCCATCAGTAAGACCGATGCTTGCCTTACCGCCAGTCCAAACACCAAACTTAATCCGATGAATCCTTCTAACAATAACAATGTGATATGTAATGTGCCAACATCCGTAATATTCATTGAAAATAGGTTTCCGCTTAATGCGCTAATAATTAACGAAGCACCTAAAAACATACTCAAAATTGATGTTGCATATTTCTCAATATGTTTTGGTTGCCATGGTATCGAGACTTGGGGGAATTTCTTGTCAATAAATATACCAATCAAAATAAGTGCAACGCCAATACCGACCCAGATAAGCGAATAGGTAACCAAATTGTTATAAACGTATGCTGCTTGTGAGTCATCAACGAACCATTTTAAATGGGCCTGTGCAGAAGAGGTATAAACGGTTAATGCGGCTAACACAAACATCCAGGCTAGACGCTGACAGCTATTATTAAAGGTATTCATTTCGTCACCTGTATAAGTTAAGTTAAGTTTTGTTCCAAAAAAATGATTAAACATTGTAATTTGCCTGTATTTTTCGCAAGTTTAATGAAATCTTGCTTTTTGATTAAGTCACTATAATCCGTTGCGGACAGGTTTTCCGGAAAAAAGATGCGTATAAGAAGCTACTGGAAAACTGTCACACTCCCGGGAGTTTCTCTCGTCCTTGAGCTACACGCCCGCAAGGGGCTTGCGGTCCCTGTAAACACACAGCCAGGGTTTAAATATCCGCATTTAACAGTACAGCAACTGCGTTAGTACATGGTCAAAATAACGTTGACGATATACTAGCCCGACACGACGAATACGTCGTCGGATATGTTATTGACATCAGTATTGCGTCGGATAATATCTGATAATCGTGTATTTTCAATTTCAATTTTTTGCTCAATCGTCAAGCTATCGTCATTCTGGTGCCAGAAACGATCCCCATCTCTTACACGTTCAAACTGATCTTTCAGAATGGCTAAAATAAGCGGCCCAACGTTAGAATCAACGACGAGATCTTCTGCTAACGCACCAACCCATGGATCAATATCATCAACATCTTTATAAAGATCCTGCAATGTATTGGCCACGAGCCGATCACTGGTAATGTCTGAAAAATTATTGTGTCTCTCCAGGCCAAATGCTTCACGACAGGCATTAAAATCTGCAATTCCATGGTCTCTGCCACGTTGAATATTGCGCGCCACTAAATCCTGAAGCATTTGCAATGCCGGGTTTGGTGGTCCAAATAAAAAGCTGCGTACATCTTCAATCACTTTTGCATTGACTTCCTGCATGTTTTGCAAATTAAGTCCACTTAAAACAGACTCAATGCCATGCAGACGAACAAAGTATGGTTTAAAAAATATGTCTCGTAATCTAATTACACGACCATACTCACCTAATAATAATTCGGATGAAAGCATGCTGTGCCCGATTCGAAAAGCGACAGTAGAAAATTCGTTGGCAATGCCGGCATTTATTTTCTCGTTATAACCGGTGTATGCATCGATACTGTTTTTTCCTAACAAGGTCGGCAAAAACTCATTGAACGTAATTGACTGAATGATTCCGCCAACATATTTTCTCGCCTGTTGATAAATGAATTCATCATCACCAGCCAAAGCGGGGTCACAGGTCACAATATCCAGACAAACCCGATTATGTTCTCGTACGAACAAAGTATGAAGGCTCGTCAACACAGCATTTTCGTTGACACGCAGATCACCTGCGAGAAAAAAACGCTGCCTGTCAGGGGCTTTATTGTCATCATTTTCCAAGCCTTCGACGTTGTAAGGCAACAATTCTCCTACATCGGAAGCACTTGTTTTCAGTCTCCCGGTGCCGTCGAAGGTGCGTAATGCATCGGCCAATTCTTTGCTTGACCCGTATACTATTGATGCATCGATATACGACGAAGTTGCGTTCGGTTGTTGGCGTGGGTTTTTTTCGCTAGTACCTGTTCCCGGAGCTGCGAGCGAACGAGAAAAGGGAATGGTAAATTTAATGCCTTCAAACTGCGGATTTTCAAAAATTGGGTCATCGGAAGGAACGCTGATATTCTTTTTGTCGTTATCATTTTCACTCGTGCCGGTTAAATCAAGTTCGTGATCGATGAATTGTCCCCATGCCCAAATAAAATCACTCAATCCTTTACGGTTGAATATTGGTGAAGTTTGCCTAAATATCAGATTGCTGATAACTCGTGGATTAGGATTATATTGACCTCTAGATGTTATTTTCTCAATACCATCTGCATAAGCATTGGGTGCCAGTCGCTGAAGAGGTATGCCAGCCTGCCCCCATTCGAGGTTATCTAAATTATTGCCATGGCCATCAAAAGTACGATATTTGTTCATATCGATTGTTGAGTCTTTTTCCCATTGTCCCCTTGTTTTTTTATCCATCTTCTTCTCCTGTATTATTATATTTTATAGTTATGAAATCTATTTATAGTTATTCAGCCTGAATAAAGCAAAGCAGACTGTATAAAGAAAGACATTTAAACTGCATATTAAACCGAAGAACTGAAGCTTCACTATCAAATAGAATAATGTATATTCTACATAGAGAATAAATAGAGTCTCGTGCAGATTTCGCCAGATTAGTGTGAATATTACCCGCAAGAATATAATGATATTTTATTGCAAGTCATTTTAACGCCATCATGGAATTAATAGAGCGTGCAATGAGTGCCTAAATCTCAATCGCTACGGGTATATTTAATCTCTTTAGGTGCAATCCCCCATAGCTTGCTGCGGGGTTGTTTATTTTTAGGGTATTGAGTCGTTATTACTGAATGTCTAAGAATCAGGCTAAGGAATGGAAATTATTGCGTGCCCATTCCTTACTACCAGTGGCGCTTTGATTTGGCTCGTATTTTTTTATCCACAGCCCTTAATGAGTTTCAACTGTTTGGCCAGTAACGCCACCGGGTGGGTGACAACGATAGCCTGTCCACGTTCGCGCAGTCCGGCGGCAAGGTGTAATGCGCAGCCAAGGTTACTGGTCACCAGAGTATCTATTTTTTGTCGGGCTTTTTTCATGAGGGAAATGTGGTTGAGGGCATCCAGTGTCTGCTCTCGTAGTTGCCGGGCAAAGTCAGCCTGTTCCAGCATGTACTGACCGGCACCACCGCAGCAGCGTGTGCTTTGCACCAGGGGTACTATTTCCAGTTTTGGAATGCGTTGTAGTAATTGGCGAGGTGCATCGGCTTGGCGCAATACATTTTGCAGGCTGCACGGGGTGTGCAAAGCAACCGTTTTGTGCAGCGGGGCGATGGACAGATGGGCAGGCCATTCAAGCTCATTGAGAAACTGGCTGATATCTTTGATTTTATTGACAAAGCCTTGTTCTTCCGGAAGCTGTTGTGAATATTCACTGAGGTGGGCAGTGCAACCGCTGGCAGTATGCACGATAGCTTGTATGTCCAGTTTGCTGAAGGCATCGAGGTTTTGTTGCGAGAGTGCTGTGGCTTCATCCGCTTGTCCATTATGCAGAGCCATGGCTCCACAGCAACTCTGTGTGGGAGGGACATGTACGCCGTAGCCCAGTGCATTGAGCAGGCGACGACTGGCATCCAGTGCCTCGCGGTCGAAGATGTTGGCGATGCAGCCGGTGAACAGGGCAATATCACCGCAGTGGCTGATTCCAGGCTTGGCTGGATAATAGCTTCGCCAGTCTGGTGTGTCGGGAATGTGTGGCAGCAGGTTTTCTTTTTGTGCCAGACCTAATGGTTTCAGCAGGCCACTGGCGCGGGTGATTTTTTGCAGTCCTGAGCGTTGATAAAGACGCAGCCAGCGGATTGTTTGTGGCGAAGGCATCGATGGTGCTGGCAGGTTGGGCAGCAAAGCCTTGGCTTCATTCATAATGGTGCCAAAACGCACTCCGGATGGACAATAGGCCTCACAGGCGCGGCAGCCGGTGCAATGTTTGAGATGGGTTTGCAGGTGCGCATCGGCATCGAGCTGTTTCGAGTTGAGAGCGGCAATCAGTGCAATGCGTCCGCGTGGTGATTCGTTTTCATCCGCAGTGAGTTGGTAAGTGGGGCAGTGCTGGGAGCACATGCCGCACATAACACAACGATCAAGTTCAGTAGAAAGAGTCATATTCAGGGCCGGGGAAACGGACAATAATAGAGGAAAGTAAAACCCTTCCGAAAGTGGATATGCCTTGCTTAATCCAGTGGTTGTACCGAACCCGGTTTCACCTGCCCGTCGAAAGCTTTAACGATGGCCTGTACGGTTGCATCATTATTGATGGTGAACTCTGCCTGACTTTGACGGGCGTCGACACGCTCCTGTTGGCGCTCTGCCGGGGTTGCGGTGTTAGCACCTTCCAACACGATGTTGAGTGTCACGTTTTGTCCCAGGTGTTGCTCCAATGCCTTTGTCAAACCCTCTTCGCGGCTTTTGCTCAACAGATATTTATGGTTAGGCGACATGCTGAGCTGAAAACGGTTGCCATCCCGCTGGGTCAGGACACAGTTGGCGGCCAGTTGCAGCAACATGCCGGAGAGATTCATGGTGGCGACGATATTTTCCCAGTCATCGGGGGTAGTGGATGGAGGTGGTGTTGGCGTGACAGGTGCGGCCGTGTTTGTTAATGGTGCGGGTTGTGCCACACCGGGTCCGCCAGGAGCTGGGTTGGGGTGGTGGGGCGCGGTTTGTTGCACGGGAGTGGTTGCAACTGGCGTTGGTGCGGGTTGTGCGCTGGCATTGGCTGGGCGGAATGCCAGCATGCGCAGTAATACCATCTCGAAACCACCACGGGCGTCCGGTGCCAGCGGCAGATCACGACGGCCGATAAGACCGATCTGGTAATAGAGCTGTACATCTTCAGGCGTCATTTTTTGCGCCAGTGCTACGATGGCTTCGCGGTCGCCGAGTCCGTCATCAATGGTATTGGGGGCACTCTGTGCCAGGGCAACGCGATGCAGGGTGGATATCAGCTCTGCCAGTACGCCCGCAAAATCCGGGCTGTGTTGTGCTAGTTCAGCGATACGGGCCAGCAGGCCGGGCGCATCGTTGGCCACCAGCAGGTTGAGCAGATCGATGACGTGGTCTTGTTCGATAGAGCCCAGCATGGCACGTACATCCGGTTCGCTCACCTTGCCACTGCCGTAGGCGATGGCCTGATCCAGCAGGCTGAGTGCATCACGCATGGAACCGTCAGCAGCGCGGGAAATCAATGCCAGTGCGGCGGTTTCAAAGTCGATTTTTTCGTCACCCAGTACCTGTTCCAGGTGGCCGCGAATCTGTTCTATCGGCAGGCGTTTGAGATTGAACTGCAAACAACGGGAAAGAATGGTGACTGGCAATTTTTGCGGATCAGTGGTGGCCAGCAGGAATTTGACGTGGGGTGGTGGTTCTTCCAGGGTTTTCAACAGCGCATTAAAACTGTGGTTGGAGAACATGTGTACCTCATCAATGAGGTACACCTTGTAGCGGCCACGGGTGGGCGCGTATTGCACGTTTTCCAGCAGCTCGCGGGTTTCGTCTACTTTGGTGCGTGAGGCGGCATCCACCTCGATCAAATCCACGAAACGGCCTTCGGTGATTTCGGTGCAGGCTGAGCATTCGCCACAAGGTGTGGAGCTGATGCCTTTTTCGCAGTTCAGAGATTTGGCGAGAATACGCGCAATCGTGGTCTTGCCCACGCCACGGGTGCCCGTAAACAGGAAGGCATGGTGCAAACGGTCATTATCCAGCGCGTTCACCAGTGCTTTGAGCACATGCTCCTGGCCCACCAGTTCAGTGAAAGTACGGGGACGCCATTTTCGTGCAAGGACTTGGTAGCTCATGTTTTTTTGGGTTCTGATGTGGTTGAAAGACTAGGAAGCTGTCCGAGAATGAAAATCGTTGCGAGAGAAAGCCATTTTGAGTCCATTTTTTTGATCATTTGAGGCGAATATTGCGCATATTTAACGAAAATGATCCGAAAAATGGGCTCAAATGGATTTTTCGCAGTCGATTTTTTATTCTCGGACAGCCTTCCGGGCATTGTAGCTGCGATTGGGTGCGAGAGGGTAGTATTTTAGCTGTGGGGTCAGGCAATCAGATTTAATAACGATGTTACGCAGGCCTCAGCCAGACACACACATGAAAACAGGGTAATTCATTTGATTCAATATCAATACTTGCATTATAGTGCAAGTATGCAAATAATTATCCAGGCAGAAGTCATTTTTCAAGCGTTAGCCGATAAAACCCGATTACGGATCATCCGTTTGATGAGAGTGACGGGTGAAGAATCCTGTTTGTGCGAGCTGGTTGATAGCCTGCTCGAACCTCCCTATAAACTTTCCCGCCACCTGAAAATTTTGCGTCAGGCAGGATTGTTGCTGTCCCAAAAAGAAGGGCGCTGGGTCTATCATCGTCTGGTGAGTGAACCCGCATACTTGGAACAGCTATACGCCACCGTGCAGGCGCTTCCCGATCCAAATGAAATCTATAGCAAAGATTTACACCGTTTTCATCAACGATTGTGCTTGCGCGAAGGCAGGCGTTGTCGGGTCGGCATCCAGTCTGAAATGTTCAAGACTGAGGCCGGATAGCGATGTCCAGTTGTGGCTGCGACATTGAGATAAAAAACAAAGAGCAACACCGTGTGCTTATCTTGTTACTGGCCATTAACGGTGTCATGTTTATTGTAGAAATTGTTGCCGGAATTATTGCGGACTCAACAGCACTGATTGCGGATTCGTTGGATATGCTGGCCGATGCAACGGCTTATGCCATTGGTCTCTACGCAGTGGGGCGGAGTCTGCTTGTCAAGGCAAAGGCGGCCTATTACAGTGGTGTTTTCCAGGTCGTGTTAGGGCTTGGGGTGTTGTTTGACATCGTGCATCGTGTTGTTGTTGGCAGTGAGCCGGAATCGATAATGATGATTATTATGGGCATAATGGCACTTATCGCCAACACGGTTTGCCTGATACTGATTTACAAACACCGCCAAGGCGAGGTGCATATGCGAGCAAGCTGGATTTTTTCAAAAAACGATGTGATTGCTAATTCAGGTGTGATTAGTGGCGGATTTTTGGTTGCCTATACGGGTTCGTTTTATCCCGATCTGTTTATTGGTTTAATCATTGCTGTCATTGTGATTAGAGGTGGTGTACATATTATCAAGGATGCCAATCGCGAAAAAGACCTGCAGGAGATGGCATCGTAATTATGTGTCGACGCATCAAATGCGCCAAGGAAAGATTTCGGGGTCAGGTCTTGAGTTTTGAACCTGTCTTTATTATTGTTTAACCATGAGTCGCCCATTACGTATAAAGTTTTCCGGAACCTTG
>QIGJ01000041.1 GCA_003229995.1 Gammaproteobacteria bacterium
TTTGTTGCCTGCTTAAACAAATATACCCATAGCGTTTGGGATTAGCGTTTGGGATTTAGGTTTTCATTATTCATTTCCCGAACGATGATACCCCTGAACATTCTACGCAAAAAACGGCATTATTTCCGCTCAACCGCACTGCGGTCAATTGATTACCCCACAGGCAGCCTGTATCCAGTGAGACAATATTAGGCTCCCGGCGTAAACCCAACGTGGACCAATGCCCGAAGACAATGCGCAAGTCTTCGCTGCGCCGTCCGGGTATTTCAAACCATGGCAGATAACCTTCAGGCTGTGTGCCCGGTTCACCCTTGGCTTTAAAATCAAAATGCCCGGTGGTGTCGCAATAACGCAGCCGTGTAAAACTGTTGGTAATAAAACGCAACCGATCCCAGCCTGCCAGGTCATCACGCCACACATTGGGCTGATTGCCGTACATATGCTGAAAAAATGCCGTGTGGTTATCGCTACACAAAACGGTTTCCACTTCTTTTGCACAGGCTTGTGCCATAGCCAGATCCCATTGTGGTGGCAGTCCTGCATGAACCAGGGTGGCATTCAGTACCGAATCGTGATACATCAGCGGCTGCTGACGCAACCATGTCAGCAATTCATCACGGTCCGGGGCAGAAAAAATATCACCCAGCGTATCGTTTTTGTGAAAGGATCTACAACCTGCGGCCATAGCCAATAGATGCAGGTCATGATTGCCCAGTACCGTTATCGCACTGTTCCCCAGCTCATGCACCACACGCAGCACCTGCAATGATGCCGGACCACGATTGACCAGATCGCCAGTAAACCATACCTGATCGTTTGCCGGGTCAAAATGAATCAGCTCCAGCAAGCTCATCAGTTCGTCGTAACAACCCTGGACATCCCCTATTGCGTAAACCGCCATGTTCTTTAATCCGCGACTCGTTGACAAAATATTCCTGTGCAGAATAACACGCAAGGCACACAGTTCGGGTAAACTCCGGGCATGGATAAAACACTGAACATTCACTCGTCAAAAAAATCGAATCACTGGCTGCCACTGAGCGCACTGTTTGCCAGCTTTTTTGTTATCGGCCTGACAACCATAACTCTGCTCAATGGCGGTATGGTCAATCACATGCTGTTCCCCATCGGGACCGACATCGCCATGTTCCAACTTATCTGGCAGGAACAACCACTCCGCGCACTGGAATTTATTGTCACCAAATCACTGTTTGTGTTTATCCATCAGGACCCACGCAGTGGACTTAATTTATGGACGCTGCAATACGACAGCATTACGCTCGCGGTTTACCTGTTCGCTGCCCTGCTCGGTGGACGACTGATCCGTCGTGTCCGACAAACAACGCCGCACAACACTGGCCTGCTGCGTGGGCTGTTGGGTGTTGTGCTGCTGGTAACCACCTTCACTTACATGACGGCCATCGAGCACTGTTCCGGTGCCACCTGGGTGGGTTTTGTGGCCCTTTATGGTCTGGGTTTTGGTGACTTTGAATTTTATCCTTATTATCAGGGTGCATTGACTTTACTGAGCCTGGGTTTGCTGATGTGGAGTTTCATTAAACAAGCTCAGGCGAATAAATAGATCAGCAGCCCACCCAGCAATAAACGATAAATCACAAAAGGTAACATGCCAATGTGTTCCAACAATTTCAGAAAAAAGTGTATGCACAAATAGGCGGTAATTGCTGAAGTGATCAAACCGATAATCATCGCCCACCAATCCACCAATCCGGGCTCCTGGATCAGTTCCAGCGTCAGCAAACCACCGGCCAGGGTAATCACCGGAATCGACAACAGGAACGAAAAACGTGCCGCTGCTTCGCGCGACAGTCCCAGCATCAGCCCTGCGGTCATCGTTGCACCAGAACGCGAAGCACCGGGAATCAGCGCCAATGCCTGAGCAACACCAATAATGGCAATATCGCTGATGCGCAGACTGTATTCATCGCGCTGACCCCGGCCTTTGCTGTCTGCCCACCACAGTAATACAGCAAAGCCCATGGTTGCCGCAGCAATGATTAATTCCGAGCGCAGATTGTTTTCAATAAAACCCTTTAACAACAGACCTGCCAGCCCTACCGGAACGGTGCCCCATAACACCGCCCAGGCTAATCGACTATTTGCAGTTTGTTGACGAGTGAGCACTGACTGTACCCAATCCTGCGTCATGGGCACCAGCTCGCGACGAAAATACAAGACCACTGCGCCAAGTGTGCCAACGTGTACGGCGACATCAAAGGCCAGCCCTTGATCCGGCCAGCCCAGCAAACGCGGCAATAGAATAAGATGCGCAGAACTGGAGACGGGAAGAAACTCGGTGAATCCCTGTATCAGAGCAAGAAAAACAGCGTGCAATGAATCCATAGCCGTTTATTTTTTCTCTGCCACAAGACGCGCCATGCGGCCTTCTTTCAGCAAGGTTTTTTCCAGCACGCAGAAGCCAGTATTCTCCAGCATGAAGGCCAAGTCATCAATACTGAAGCGATTGTGCTCAATGAAATGGATGAACAGGTCTTCCAATGCATTCTCTGGTGTCTGCCGGTCAAATGCGGCCAACTCGCTATTTGCCAGATATTGCGCCAGCGGTGCGCGCACCCAGTCCATTATATAAAAAATGCCGCCGGGCTTCAGACAACGTTGCATCTCCTGCAAGGTGCGTACCGGCTGATGCATTTCGTGCAACACCACAGAGGCGACCACCGCATCGACGCTGTTGTCAGCTAATGCCAAGTGAGGGTCGTGTAAATCAGCGGTGATGATATCGCAGCCTTCGGGTAAATTGCTGGCGGCCTCCAGCATATATTCTGCACATTCCACACCGATGGCACGCGCTTCCGGATGTCGTTCATGTACGTCACGCAGAAAGGTGCCGGGGCCAGTGCCCAGATCCAGAATCACCGGTGATTCACTCAGTATCGGCACGATGTGTGTATTCCACAACGCCCAGAAATCCTCGTTAAAACGCCCGGTATACGTGTCCTTCATCAATTGTACAAAAGCTTCGCCGTCCCGATGATGTTTGGCAAGCATGTCTTGAGTTTGTTGCAATTTATGGCTCATTAAAAAACTCCGATGTTTTTTCTATTTTAAAGGTGAATTAAGCACTAAGGAATGGAATAGAACCCGAAGGGATTAAATAACTTAATGACATTAGGGCCACACCCAAAAACATTTAACCCAGACTTACAACTGATGACGCAAATCCTGCAAGGCAAACCCACGCAGTGGTTGATGATAATCTCGCGCCAGAGCAATCACTTTAAAACGCTCACCCATTTCAGCAGGCAAAGTGAGGGTGCGCATTTGTTGCGCCTGCAAAACTTGTTGCTGCTCATTCAATGCTTCAAAAGAGTGTGCCAGTTCGCTGATGCCATTACCCAGCAGGAAAAATCCCTGGGTATTGTACCCGCGCACCTCCAGCCCGGCAGATACCGCAGCTTCGGCAATGGCGGTGAAATCCACATGTGCGGTAATGTCCTGTAAACCGGGATAAACAAACGGGTCTTCATGGGCGCGATGCCGATAGTGGCACATCAGCGTACCGCCATCACGCTGGGGATGATAATACTCGGCAGCGGCATACCCATAATCAATCAGTAACACCACCCCGGCATCCAGCAGATTGGCAATGGATTGCACCCAGCCTGTGGCTGCCAAATTGATTTCTGATGTGTAACCCGACGGCAGTTTTGTAATAATTTCTGTCAAGTGCTCCGGCAACAGTAACTCATCTGTCTCATTGCCTGCCCATTGAAAACGACCCTCTGCAAAACTCACACAACGTTCCTGCAAACCCTTTTTGTGAGTGACAAAACAGTGCACGGGCAATGCATCCAGCAGCTCATTGGCTACCACTACCCCGCGAAAACCGGGAGCCGGTAATTCATGCAGCCAGTGCACCCGTTCCAACAGATGCGGCACCCGCGTGGCAAGGGTCTCACGCTGACGTTCCTGTAAATCTGCACTCAGTTCCAGAATGAGATATTGCGCGGGTAATGCGTCGAGGGCTTCCAGCTCAGCCAGTATATCCGCCGCCATAACACCGCTGCCTCCGCCCACCTCCAGTACTTCGCCAGTTTCGTCAAAGGGATCTAATACTTCGGCCAGTTGTTGCGCCAGAGCGCGGGAAAACAGCGGTGAAATCTCCGGTGCGGTGACAAAATCACCCTGCTCACCAAACTTGCGTGCGCCCGCCGAATAATAACCCATACCCGGTGCAAATAGCGCCAGTTCCATGTAGCGGGCGAAACTGATCTGTCCTCCGGCAGCAACAATCTCGTCAGCGATGAATGCAATGAGCTTTTCACTATGGGTCTGTGCGGTGGCATCAGGCAACGGCAACGATGACAGCGCATTTGCTAAAACGATACCCGGACGTAAAAAGAGAGCGGATGATGTCGGCATGATGTTGAGTCAGATCTGTCACAAGCGATGGTTAGGCAATGGATACAGAGTGGGTTAGAGTGTGCGTTTTATATGGATAAGCACATTCTGCAATCACATTACCTGAACACAGGAAGACAACAACCTTGAATGATACCACAGAAACCAGTAACGAGAGCCTGGGTCCGTTACAGGACCGTGTCATCCTGATTACCGGTGGCGTGCATCGCATCGGTGCTGTTATTGCTCACACCCTGCACGCCGAGGGCGCACGACTGGTGTTGCATTATCGAGGTTCGCGTAATGCCGCCCACGCTCTGCAAAACGAACTCAATGCACTACGCAACAATTCCGTGGTGCTGGTACGTGCTGACCTGCTGGATCAGGCCGCCCTGCCTGCGGTGGTGGCCGATGCGCTGGCCACCTGGGGGCGGCTCGATGTGCTGATCAACAATGCCTCCAGTTTTTATCCCACCCAGTTGGGCTCGGTGACGGAAAGCGAATGGGATGATCTTGTTGGCACCAATCTCAAGGCACCGTTTTTTTTATCCCAAGCTGCTGCGCCACACCTCAAGGAACAGCGCGGTTGTATTATCAACATCGCCGATATTCATGCCGACCGGCCGCTGAAACGCTTTCCCGTGTACAGCATCGCCAAGGCTGGGCTGGTCATGCTCACTAAATCACTGGCCTGCGAAATGGGCCCCGAGGTACGTGTGAATGCTATCGCTCCCGGTGCTATTTTATGGCCGGAACGTAAAATTGATGAAGTGACTCAGCAACGCATCGTTTCCCGTACCTTTCTCAAACGCCAGGGCAATCCCAAGGATATCGCCCGCACCGCACTGTTCCTGATTCGCGATGCTGATTACACCAGCGGGCAGGTGATTACCGTGGATGGCGGACGTTCGCTCAATAGTTAACCCTACGGGAAACCACCTTGAAACCCTTCTCCGAATCCTGCGCACAAAACCAGCATGTTATTCTTGAAGTATTGCGAAAAGAATTGGCTTCAGCACAACACGTACTGGAAATCGGCAGCGGCACTGGCCAGCACGCGGTGTTTTTTGCCCGCGCTCTACCCCATCTCATCTGGCAGACCAGTGATATGGATAAACAGCATCCCGGCATCCACGCCTGGATCAGCGACGAAGGCCCGGATAATGTGCGCGCTCCATTGAGCCTAAACGTGGAAACCGATCACTGGCCGGACATTACTTTCGATGCCGTGTTCAGTGCCAACACCGTACACATCATGGGCTGGCCGGAGGTGCTAAAAATGTTTTCCGGTATCGGTCAAATACTCGCCAATGGTGGGCGTTTTTGCCTTTATGGCCCCTTTAATGTCGAGGGTAAATTCACCTCGGAGAGCAATGCCCGTTTTGAGCAGTGGTTAAAATCACAGAACCCCAAGAGTGGAATCCGGGATCAAGCCGAGTTGGATCAACTCGCAGAAAACGCTGGCCTTTCACGCATTGCAACGCATGTGATGCCGACGAATAATCATATTCTGGTGTGGGAAAAAACGCACGCGGATTAGGAAATATTAGGGACGTGGACATCCCCCTTAATTTCCATCTTTGGCTTTCAACTCAACAATGGCCGCATGCACCTGATCCACATCAATGCACGCTGGCGATTCTTCGTTGACCAGTTCAAACAAAGGAATCAGCTCTTCCAGCAGCTTGGGGATATGCGGCAGCAGTCGATGCAGGCTGCCGTGTTTGATCATGCCAATAGCCTCATCCAGCTTCGGACAAACCTTATCCACATCCACGGCCAGCTCATCATGGTGTTTACTCGTGGCACAAAAACGATTGCGGCCCGCATTTTTGGCGATATACAGGCGCTCATCGGCAGCAGCCAACAAGGTGTCCAGAACATCGCCATCCTGTGGCTGCATGGCAATACCAATACTGATGGTGACGGAGATGTTGTTGCCCTCAAATTGAATCTCCAACGACTCCACGGCTTTGCGCAAACGTTCAGCCAGCACAATAGCAGCTAACCGGTTGGTATACGGTGAACTCACCACAAATTCTTCACCCCCCACTCGTGCCAGAGTATTCTCTTCGCGCATATTGCTCGACAAGGCCTGCGCTACCTGTATCAGTACATAGTCACCCGCAGCATGGCCAAAGGTATCGTTGGTGCGTTTGAAGTGATCAATGTCCATCATCAATACCGCAAAATATTCTTTTTGCCGACGCATGAGTGATAACTCTTTGTTGGCAATGTGGTTGAAAAATCGCCGATTGGCCAACCGGGTCAGCGGATCAGTATTGGCCTGTTCACGCAACTCACGTTGGCTCTCTTCCAGTTCACGTAGCGTCACCGCCAACTTGCGATGGGCGCGCAGCCGGGCAAGCAGCTCAACCCGGTCACTGGTTTTGGCGACAAAATCATTGGCACCTGCCATAAAGGAAGCTTCACGGGCCGCCGTGTCATCATCACCAGTAACCATGATCACCGGCATATTGCGTATCCGCACCACCACACTGTCACGCATGCGTTTGACCAGACCAAGACCGTCCAGCCTGGGCATGGACAAATCAGTAATCACCACTTCAATCCGGCTGTCACTACTGATAAATTCCCAGGCCTGTTCACCATCCACCGCTTCCATCGGTGTAAATTCGTCTTGCAGGGCACGGCTCAACGACAAACGAATCGTGGGTGAATCATCAACAATAAGGATCCGTGGCTTAAAGCCATCTGCATCGGATTCAGAAAAGGAGCTGGGTGTGTCGTTCATTGAGACTGTATTTGCTGCTGTGTGGTTATCATTAAATGTGGATTAAGCGCTAAAAACACTTGGTTTAAAAAAAATCACTGAGTATTTAACGCAGAGGGCGCAAAGACGTAGAAAACGCTAAAGTTTTTAGTGTTTTTCTCTGCGCCCTGCGCGTTTATAACACGCCACTTGTCAATGCCATTACAACAGACCCTCCCACTGTACGGGAACATTTTCCCGGGGGTTTAAATCTCTGGATTCCGCCTAAAAACAGGCCAGAATGGCCGTATTTATGGATAAAAAACCTACCATTTAAAAGGTATCGGCCTCAGCAGCTGATTTCTTTTGTCAAATTTTTCCCACAAAACAGTGTAACTTTCGCCAACTTCCGGATGTATATCATCCGGCACCATCTCCGCCAGAGGCCAAAGCACAAAGGCATAACGGAGAATTTCATCGCGTGGCACATGGTAATTGTCCGTGGCAATGATTTCATCACCATAGAGCAGCAGGTCCAGATCCAGCGTGCGTGCAACAAAACGCTCGCCGTTGCGCACCCGACCATTCAGGTCTTCAACATGCGCCAGACAGGCAACTACCTGCTCAATGCCATCATCAGTCTCAAATGCAGCCACTAGATTATAAAAGGCATCTCCTTCAAAACCCACCGCATCACTTTCGTATACCGACGAAAGCTGCACCTCACGATATTGGCGACACAAATTTGTCACACCTGCCCGCACGCTACGCTCACGATCAATATTGCTGCCGATGCCAACAAAGACCTTTGGCATATCAGTCTTGCGTGCCTCTTTCAATAATGACACCCACATCCCCGGCATAACGTACTGCGCCTTTTTTGTTGACGCGCAGACGCACCCACTTCACACCAAATTCATTGAGCACAATTTCCGCCACCCGCTCAGCCAGGGTCTCCACCAGCTGAAACTGACTGTCTCCCACAAATTCGATAAGTCGTTTGGCCACCGCCTTGTAATTAAGCGTGTCTTCAATGGCATCGGTGCGCGCGGCGGCGGGAATATCTGCGGCCATATCCAGGTCAAGAATAATCGACTGTTTTTCTTTACGCTCCCAGTCGTAAATACCGATGATGGTTTCAATGGTGAGGTCATGCAGGAAAATAATATCCATGAGGGCAATCAGCAAAAAGCTCCACTATAAAATGAGACAAAACTATACCGTTTTGCGCAATACCAGACCAGCAACAGCGACTTGCCGCAAAAAATGCGTGATAATAGCACCATGCTCAGCATCACCATGATCTTTTCAGCTTATCTCATTGGCTCGTTATCCGCCGCCATCATCACCTGCAAACTCATGGGGCTGCCCGATCCACGGACTCAGGGCTCCAACAACCCGGGAGCCACCAACGTATTGCGCATGGGTGGCAAAAAAGCTGCCGCCTTTACCTTGCTGGGTGATGCCATAAAAGGCGTGATCCCCGTGCTGATCGCACAATGGATGGAAGCACCACCGCACATTCTCGCACTCGTCGCGCTGGCCGCATTCCTGGGCCACCTCTACCCAGTATTTTTTGGTTTTCGTGGCGGCAAAGGGGTCGCCACAGCCTTCGGCGTATTGATCACTCTGGCGTGGCCCGTTGGTTTAGCGGTATTGGGCACTTGGTTATTACTCACCAAACTGTTCAAGATTTCGTCGCTATCGGCACTGATTGCTGCGGTTTTTTTACCATTCTATATGTGGCTGCTTGCACCGCAACCCGGTTTCATCACGCTCGCCACGGTCATCAGTATCCTGCTGATATGGCGTCATCGATCCAATATCAGAGAACTGATCGCGGGTACTGAAGAAAAAATTCGCTGACGTTTCCCCGTTACTGTAAAACCTAAGCACCGTAAAACCCAAGCACCATAAAATCAAGGCACTGTAAAACCCAAGTACTACGAAAACGGAAACTCAAGCCCGCGTCATTGCGCGCCGATAGCCTTTAGTAACAAAAGGTAGTCACAGGAGCTGTGTATGCGCAACCTTGATTTGCAACCCACATCCACCGCGCACTGGCACAAACTGGTGTGTGAAGCAGAACAACGGGCACAACGCAGCCTGAATGAAGAATTGCAAAGTTATCTGGTATTTCTGCTACAACGTTTTCTCAACAAACCGGAAATGACCAGTCGCATTCTCGCGCTGGATTATCTCAAAAGTTTTCGCATCGCCGGACAACGGCAAATTAGCAAATTGCGCGACGTAGGTGACATTTGCCTATTGCATGCCGGGTTTTTTCCACAACGCGCCTGTCGTCGCCGTGTCAGTGTGAATTATTACGTTGACCTTGGCATTGGAGCCTATTATCAGTTACACCACAACACTGTACACCGGCAGGGCCAGCTCTACGAACATCTGTATGAAGGATTTGTTCCGGCTATGGATGTGTTGCAAACGATTCGTAACATGGGCGACTCACAACCACTGCTTGACCCACTCACCGCACATGAACTCTGGCAACACACCGACAGCACGCAGGCGCGGCAGCGATTGCGGGATGCAAGCGATGGGGTGCCGGTGTTTGTCGGGAAGCGGGCTCAGTCAACACGGCAACACTGATTACACTAACTCCTCGATGGAAAGCCTGTGAATCCTCCTGAATCCTCCCCCTTCAGATGAAGAACAACAAAACTTCACATAAAACAGCAGGCTAGAATGTGAATTAAGCGCTGAAAATACTTTTTTTAAAAATTACCGGGTATTTAACACAGAGGTCGCAGAGACGCAGAGGGCACAGAGTTTTTAGTATTTTTCTCTGCGCCTTTGCAACCTCTGCATTTATAACACGCCACTTGCCAGCACCACGACAATATAAGTTCCCAATGTACGGGAATGATTGTCTTAGGAATGGGCACGTAATTCACATTAGAGTACTACCAGGAAAAGCAGGCATCCGACAAAATATGACTCGTTATTACAAGCGCCCCTTACGATGTTGAGTCATTCACATAGCTGCCGGTCAGCCTAGTCAACAAGGCATTATCATCCAGAGCCAGATCAACAAGTTTTAATTTCT
>QIGJ01000256.1 GCA_003229995.1 Gammaproteobacteria bacterium
GACAATATTCATCGCTTTTACGGCCCCACGATTGCCACCGTCTCCACCATTATGGGCATTGGTTTCTGGCTCTACTTTGCCAATGTCTTTTTGACTTTCCGCAAAATCCGCAAGTTGAGTTCCGTAAAACCGTCATGATCCTGGAATGCGGCTGCCCTGGCGAATACCCCGATTGGCACAAACAGGACGTTGACCTGGCTCACCACACCGCACACACTTTACCCATCGCCAGTTTCCTGCATATGCCGTTGTCGTACGAAACCTACAAGCAACGTCAACAAGACGAGATTGAGCAACTGGAATTACGCGAACGCTGGCCCGGTTTTGCATTAACACGCACCGGCTGGCTGCGTGGAAAAATGATTCGATTACTGGAGAAGGGTGAATCGCCTTCACGCCACTTTCTGCATTTACCTGCTGATTTTCAATTACAGGGTTTTTTACACGAAGGTGGCATTGGTACCCTGCGTACGAGCGTGCGCGAACAACAAATGCGGCTGTTGGACAGCGGCCGCATGCCTAAAGAAATGTATTTAGCGTACCTCACCTGTCCAACCTGTTGTGATGCCCGCAGTGGAGAGCGCATTTTATTATTGCGACGTTGGCGCAGCAGTCGCCGTTTGGCAGAGAAGACCCGTCAATAATCAAATATATTTCAATATGTTATGAATTTCCGGGCAGGCACTAAGGAATGGAAATTAAATAACTTATACAAGTGGCGCTCTGATTTGGTCCGTATTTGTTCGTTCTGATTGAGCAAAAGTGCAGGAATAGTCTGAAGCAGGGATGCCAATGGTATAAGTTATTTAATTTCTATTCCTAAATAAGAGTCTCCAGCGCTATTGCGCTGCCTGCTTTTGATTCAATGGAAAAAGCAGCACCGTTTCATCACCTTCATTATCACCTTTCACCCGCCGCACATGGACTGACAGAGATTGTGTTACAGGGTCATCCACGTTCACCGCTCGACGATACACACCGGTAAAACCATCCTGAATTGCCTGTCGCCATTCATCGTTTTCACTCACCCGCAACATCACCATCAACCCTACACCCGGCTTGTATTCCTCACGGCTGGCGATAACAATAAATTCATTCATACCCACTCGTGGGGGACTGGGTCGTATTTCCACCCGAAAGCCCAAATCCTGCCAGTGTTGTGGGCCCAGAATGAACAATTCCTCATTGGAACAGGCAGATAATAACCCCGTAAACACCGTCATAAAAAACAGTTTCTTAAGACAGGGAATAAAAAAAACAGACGGGCTTCGTTTCATTTTGAATCTGCCAGTGCGGCATGACGCTGAAGATAGCCCAGCACTTCGCCCAATTCATCTTTATTCAATGGTGTCGCTCCTTTGGTTATCATACGCATTTGCATACGCTGCAAAATGGCAGGCCATGCCTGTGCAGTATGCGCATGAGGCTGCGGCGCATTATGACATCTGGCACATTTCGCCTGATAAAGTTTCGCTGATGACGAGTCAGCATCAGGATACACCAGTGGTTCGTTGGGAATTTCGCAGGCCGACAACAACAGTGCCATTAAACCAAAACAGCTATTTGTCTGTCGATTTGGGTATCGGGTGTGCTGCACTTTTTTCACTGCTGATTTCATTACTGGCTTCATTGCTGTCCATGGGTGATTCTGCATCCTTTTCTTTGTCCGTATCCAGACGCCCCGCCACTTTGGAGCCATAAAAATTCACCATAAAATAAACGAAAGTACCAAACACAGCCGTGTATAACAGCGCCGCACCAAATCCCCAATTTATCCATTCACGCTCATAACCCGGGCGATCTCCCCAAAAAGGAAAGCTGAGTCCCACGGCCACCAACATCACAGCAACAATAATGCCGATAAACCAGCGCGGCACCGGTTGCTGTGACTCGGGAATTTTTTCCACCAGCTCCCAGTCTTCCAGGCCACGCTTGGCCCGGCGCTCTTCATCGGAAGCATAACCAAAATTATCGTCAGGCAGTTCACCCCACGGGGTGTCTTTAAGATCACCTGGGGGGGAGGCCTTTTCCACATCTTCAACGTCAGGTATATTTTCAGTCTTGTTCATTAACCGTCCCACAGCTGACACTTAGGAATGGAATGAAAATTAAATAACTTAGGAACGTGCACGAAATAACTTCCCTGTTTTGCATCCCGGCTTCAGCCCGTCTTCGTCCGTTCCTCAATCACAAAAGCTCGAAATTCAGAACGAACGAAGTCGCACTAAATCCAGGCGCCAAACAGGGAAGTTATTTCGTGCCCATTCCTTACTACAAGTTATTCAATTTCCATTCCTTACACAAATACATACCCGGAGCATTTCCCGCCGTTCCAAATAGCATTTTTTACTTCAGCGCTGTATCTGGCACAACATTTTTTGCCACAAAATGTTGCACACGAAAAACATCATGCCAACCATCCGGTGTATTCACATGCACTAAAAATGTATGCAGCCCTGGCGGAACGATAGGTTTAATATGCAAATTCACATCAATCCGCCCGGCACTGTCAAACCGCAGCACTTTTTCCGGTATCGAATAACTGTTTTCCGGTAACCCTTCAATGCGTAGCGTTGCTTCTGTCGCGCGATACAGCTTATTGGAAACCGCAATACGATAGTTACTGATCATTGTGGCAAATTGTTGATCGGCACGATACACCACCAAATGATACCCGTCATACGTCAACAGTCCCCAAATAAACATACCCAGGCCCAGTGTGGAAAATGGCAGGGTCCAACGCATGCGCAAAGAGATCGACGCCAGATTGCGTAAAGTAGAAGACTTTCCCGATGCGCCTCTCTCGAAAGATAACAAACCTGCTTCACCTTTTTTACCTTGCAACTGATCACAGGCGTCAATACATTCACCACAATTAATACAGCTGTCATACATATCCGTATTACGCGGATCAAGTCCGATAAAACACGCAGTGCTGCAATAATTGCATTTTTCACACTGGGAAGCGCGTGTATCATCATAGGCAATTTTCAATGTCTGTTTGGTTTTGAAGCCGTGCTGCCACACACGGTAAACGCACATAAAACGACACCAAAAATGACGAATGACACTCACATCAACCAGAATGAGTATCACAAAGATGGCATAAATATAGTGTAATGAACTCGCCAGACGCTCATCGTCCCGAAACGTCATAAAAGACCAGATGACCTCTGGCGGATAAAAATAAAGCAATGGAATCAGCGCCAGCAACATAGACATCGCCAACAGGATCAGCCCTAGCACAATCCAGTTCAACAAACGGTTTTTACTGTCCGCCACCTTCATTTTTTCGCCCGAAACACTCATATCGGCACGCTTGCCAAGTAACCGGTAAGTCCATTCGTTGGCGATTTCTGACAGGGTATTTTGTGGGCAGACCCAACCACAAAAAGCCGTGCCCACCGTGGAATACAACATCACCATACCGCTCGCGAGCAACATCCATAAACCAAAAACCAGGAAAAAATCGGCCCACCAGACTTGATAACCCAGTACCACAAAGGCACCTGCTACCAGATCAATACGCAGTAATCCGCTCACCGGAATAATAATGGCAATAGCAATGAACAGAAACTGTGTCAGCCGACGTCGCCCGTGAAAATTACTGGCATTGGCCGTTTCTACTCGGATGGGAATTTTACTCAAGGTATCGTGACTGCTCATAGTGGCATACTACCATTGTGGAGCAGTTTATTCATTGGGCATGTCCTTCGAACCTGACCGTATTATTGATTAAATCACCCGGGTTTTGTACTGCGACATCCAGCGGGCTCAACGCCGCGAAACGCTGCCGGTAAGCAGCAGCTTGTTCACTGCTCCCGGCCAATTGTGCTAATTTCCACAGGCGGCGCAATGCCTCTACGTGGTCCGGCCGTATACGCAGCACCGATTCCAGTAACTGTTGCTCATTCAGCCCACGCGCCTCTGCCGCAGCACGATCCTGCAAAACCGCGTCTGCCAATGCAAAACCTACCCAGCGGTCCTTTGGGTTGGCTTGATAAGCGAGCGGTAACAGCCGTTGCCCTTCCGCAGGCTTCTCAGACAACAAAGCCAACCAACTGCGATGCGCCAGTTCTGTGGCAATATAAGCACGCTCAAACGAAGGGAAATCATTCTCACTGATGCTGAGATGACTGGCCGCCGCATCCAGCGGGAACCGAATGGACAATAACCATGACAGTACCCTGGAAATATCCAGACTGCCATCGTAACGCGCCTCCGGTAATTGATATTCAATCACCGGTGCCCACTCATCTTGTCGGGGTACATCAAATTCAGGGATTTCGCCCCAATAACGCCCTAACCATGTCCATGGCCCCTCTCCCCCCGTTGCCGCCTCGACTTGTTCATCCGTGAGTCGCTGTACATTATTGAGCAATTGCGCACTGCTGATACTGCCATCATGTACGCCGACCATCGCCAGTCGAAAAGCATCCACAAAAATAATGGCATCCGGGAATACATCTTTGAAGGTTGCCAAAACCACTTGCAGGCTGTTGATATCAAATTGATTCAGCGCTAGCCACTGCACAAAGACCCCCCCCAATGACAAGCGTTTTTGTGCGCGTATAAATTGCTGACGGGACAGCAATGCACTGCGCCCCACTAGGTCAGGATGAAACAGGTCGCCAATAATCACGTCATAATATTCAGCATCACTCAACAAAAAATGGCGGGCATCATCACGCACAATTTTTAGATGATCAGTAATACCGCCATTGACCGGCCGAAACTCTTTTCGCGCAGCATTAATGGCACCCAACGACAGCTCAACGGCAGTGCGCTGTAATTCGGGAAATGCCAAAGACGCCGATGCAGAAATTCCCGTCCCCAACCCCAAAAACAAAACCTGCCGTGGCTCAGGGTGCAATAACAATGGCAAACGTACCTGATTTTTTTGCACCTCAACCGCAGTGGGTTCTGACGAGGCATCCATACGCCGCATGTCCGCCAATAGCTGTCGCTGACCATCCGGACGGGCAACAACATGGGTGATGGAAATGGCATCTTCGTGCAGAGAAAGTGTTTTTGCCTGTGCGTAAGCTTGCGGCAATAAACGGGATACCGGCGGCATATCCATCACTGTCGTACTCAGCAACCCCATCACAATAACCAACGCCCAAGCAGGCCGGGAAGCCCATCCCTGCGCCAGAACCAACCCTAAAATCAATAACAGCATTGCCCCCAGAACAATCGTGCTGCTGCTACCAATGCTCGGAATAAAAACAAAACCGGCCAACAACGTACCTAATGCAGCCCCCAACGAATTCGCACCATACAACCATACGCCGCTTTGATAGCGATTGCCCACACGCTCAGCCAACAGCGGTAACCAAGCACCCAGCACCAAGGTGACAGGCAAGGTCAACATGACAATCGCCGAACCTTGCAGCCATAGCGCAGCAGGCAAAGAAGAAAAATGCTCCTGTTCAATCCAGGATGAAAGCACCGGCAACCACCCTAAACTCAGCAAAGAAAAGCCACAGGCCACAACCGGCAATACATTGAACCAGATTTTTTTCGTCAGCAACCGGGCCAACAAACTGCCAAAACCAATGCCCAATAAAAACACCGCCAGAATAATTGCCAACACATATTCCGTGCGTAACATCACCATACCGAATAAACGCGCCCAGCCTATTTGCAATAAGAGTGCCCCAGCCCCAATGCCCGCATAAACCAGCAGCCATTTTGTGGGAGGACGGACCAATGGACTTATTGTTTCTTTTTTCTGTGCTGATTCAAATCGCCAGGATAATAAAAACAAAATTCCTGCGACCACAAAACTGACCAATGCAACCGTGCGTAGTGATGACAACCAACCCAACACAGGCAACAGCCACAGTGGCAACAATGCACCAAAGGCACCTCCAAGTGCATTGATTCCATAGATACTGCCCAGAGAAACTTTTGCACCTTGTACTGCGGATAAAATGAGTGGGAAACCTGCCCCCATCGCCATGGCAGGAATCATCAACACCAATGTAACCATAAAAATTTGCAATGCAATCCAGCCAGAGTAACTGGTATTACCCGCAATAATGGCAAATTGTGCGTCCACAATCTGGAATAGCGCAGGAAGCGCTAATGCGCTAACCGCCACAAACAATTCAAGAAAGGCAAACAAACGTAAGGGACGGCTCGCTGCACGACTCCAATGTACACCTAAAAAACTGCCTGCACCCAAGCCAGCCATGTAAGCGCTGACGGTAACAACAACACCGAATATGCTGACTCCAAATTGCAAAGACAACATGCGCGTCCAGAGAATTTCATAAGCGAGGCTGGCAGCACCAGAGACTAGGTATAAACAAACAAGAATCAGACCCAGCTTTCGTAATGCGGATACATTTTGCATTGAATAGCTGGCCTTGCGAGAGGGTTGACGAGTAAAACGACTGCGGCTGACAACACCCAACTAAAAAGGATAAAACCAGACAATACCCACCACAGCATGCCCCAACGCCAACGTCAAACTCAAACCTGCACACACCATATGCGGGACAAATACACGTTTACCATATACCACCATAGCAACACCGAGTGACACCGTGGCAATAATAAGCAACAACAACGGAACACCCATTAAAAACATAACCAGATGTTTGGTTTTCTCATCAATGGCAACCAGCTCACTTTTTGCTGATCGGTCATTCTCGAAGGCTTGCAACACGCCTGCGCTTTGTTGCTCGACTTTCTGTTCCACGGGCTTATCCGCATAACCCGGCATGGCCACACTCAACATCAACCCTGTCAACAAACAGAAAAATACGCTATTCATGCTCTGTATCTTTCGCGTCCGGTTTTTTAACGGCGAAATACCAATACAGTGTTGCCATAAGGACAAACGGGAAAAGAATAATAAGCAGTAAAAAAATGAAAATTGCCCAGGGTGTGTCAATAGTGACATGTGCATAACGATAACTGTCCACGGCAGACACAGAGCACGTTGTTGCCAATAACATCAAAAATACGAACGAATGGAATGTTTTACTCACTGCGCAATTCTCGCTGGTTTATGACTTAATTGATGTCTGCTACCGTGACTGCACAACGGAAGCCAAAAAAATCTGAGGCATAATAGGGCATTGAAAAATTTCGGTGATAGACCGCTGTCGAAAACGGATCACTTTTCCATGAGCCACCACGGCGCACTTTATATACACCCTCCACAGCAACCAGATCTGCCACTTTCAACGTGCGGTCTTCCGCTGTCATCGCCTGTACTTTTTTCGGCTGGAAGGTGTCTGCAACAGCGACAGACCCGTCATAGGGAAGAAAATCACTTGCCGTCCATTCACTGACATTTCCCGCCATATCATAAACCCCGTATGGACTGACACCAGTTTTATACATCGTCACCTCATTACTCGAACCAACGTGATAATAAGTATTCAGGCGGTTCGCATCCATTTGATTACCCCAGGGCCAGCGGCGGCCATCCGTACCACGCGCCGCTTTTTCCCATTCGGCCTCAGTGGGCAAGCGTTTTTCTTTAAATCGGCAATAATTCACTGCGTCATACCATGTCACCATAGTGACAGGGTATTGTATTTTCCCATCCGGGATGCTCCCGTCTTTCCAATCCAACGGTGGACGATGCTGAGTGGCAACGACAAACTGCGCAAACTCAGCATGTGTCACGGGATATTTATCAATTTTATATTTTGGTAAAAACACCGTATGTTGTGGGCGATTAAATTTGTCAGAACGCGCTGAATCTGTCCCCATTAAAAACTCACCCGCCGGAATAGCCACCATAGTGTCCAGTTCCTGCCATTGCTCCCTCGTTAATAAGGCCTCCAACTCATTCCATTGATAAACTTTTTGGGCTTTCTTTTGTGATTCATGGATACGATGCCGGGTAATATCCTCTCCTGCGGCACGTATATGGTCTTTCATATCCGCCAGATCATAAGTTGCCCTGTCTTTCATGTCAGCCATACGATTTGCACCCAGCTCGACCACATGCAACACACCAAAGATCATCGCTGCCGAAATACAAGTGATACCCGTCGCTGCCAAATAACGTT
This sequence comes from Gammaproteobacteria bacterium, assembly GCA_003229995.1. Lineage (GTDB taxonomy): Bacteria > Pseudomonadota > Gammaproteobacteria > SZUA-152 > SZUA-152 > SZUA-152. Next base: position 8,037 of record QIGJ01000256.1, read on the forward strand.
TACGTTTCTGACGCTCACTGGCGCTCATGTTTGACTGGTACTGCGACACCATACCCAAACCTCACTCAGCCCTGGTGACAGATTTTTCAGCAGACTTTGTCTGATCCGCAGCTATCTCAGACGATGTTGCGGCATCAGAAACGTGTACTGCCTTTTTCCATCCATAGACCCGTTTGTTCATGATTTCGCCGAACACACCACCAATCATCGAGGTTTCCATGGCCAGTATGACAAAAAACCCCCACCAGCCTAGCGGTATTAATACGGCACCCTGCGGTACACCGAGATATTCAACGGTTTGATAATACGCTGCGAAGCGCACAATAAGCGGAGGAAATATAGCAATCCATTTACCGCCCAGCCCATAGACGTATGACACCGAAATGCCCACCAACACTGGCAAAATAAACAACTGCAAGAACCAGAAAAAATTAAAGGTATCCAGCCCCCAAAATAACTCGATACGAACACCCAACGCCCAGTCGCCTAAAAGATTCACCAAGCAACCAACCAGTATTGCCAGAAAAAAAGAAAACCAACGCACTCTGAAGCTCATTGCGGGTATTCCTTGCCGGTTAGTTTTTCATAAGCGGTCTTTTTAGTTTCTTCCAGATACCAGTCTTCAACTTTTAAGCTGGCGATATAACTGGCCAACATTCTGCGATCAGCTTCCGGAATATCTGCAAACGAGGGCATCTGAAAACGCTGCTTCAACCGCGATGGGATAATTGACTGGGGATCTTTCGCAGAAAAATAATTATATAACCATTCTTCATCACGCAATGAGCCCATACCGTCCAATGACGGTGCAGGGACCGCCTGCATAATATTGCGCAACCCCCACAACATATGACAATCACGGCAATTATATTTGCGGTAAAGCACAGATGCTTTGGAGGCAAGTTCGGATGATGCGGTGCTATAAAATGGAATACCGGGATCTTCTTCTTTTTCCTGAGAAACCATCCAGCCCTTCACCACCATTGCCACCAAAACAAAAGCCGCGATGCCAATTAAAACACCCTTTTCGCCCTTCTTCATTATGACGTTCGCTGTTTGCGCTCTGCCTCTTTTTCCAGGTACTCCTTGCGCAATTCCTCTTGATACTTATTCACCTTCATTGCTTTTTCAAACTCTTCGGGAGCCATTTTATCTTTGTCATTCTCATCAAAAACGACATATTTTATATCTTCATCAAACTGATCGTTATGTGCAGCCCAACGCACCCAGTAGATTGCGGTTAAAACAATCGCCGCACCCGCAACCAGCCAAAGATAAATGGTCCAGCCATCTTCAAATGAATTAAAAAAATCCGCCATCACTATCTCCTCCTAAAACAAATACCCATGAAGCATTTGTGCCGCACCAAACGCCACCGCAGCCACAATACCCAGTAGAATCCAGACAAACATAATTTTTTCGCCTATTTTAAGTTTCTCTCTCTTCCCCATCGTCATAAACATAAAAACAAAAATAGTAAAAACAACAATAGAGGCAATCAGAAAATAAAAAATCCCGACGCTAAACTCTTGCGACTTCATCCCTTCGATGCTGGTATCGATTCCAAATGGGCCGGAAGCTTCCTCGATTGACAAATTCAGGTAGGGAAGATTCAATGAATACACAGCAGCTACCACACTGCCAAGGGCATCCTGCAACGTCTCAGAAACCATCACTATTAACCTGCATTAGGGCGACAAAAAAATACGGCGAGCACCTACCGCGAAAGCCCTATTTTACCATGGCTGCGCACTCCACAGCTAATAAAACCTGAGGGACACGCACAAATCACAGCGTCATAAAATCTGGCGCAAAGAACGCAAAAATATACCGCTTGCTCGTTATTCTCTAACCCTTAGCTTCTCTGTGTCTTCGCACCTTTGCGTTGGGTTTTCATTCATCCAAACTCTGCTGACATACACTGAAAACAGAGCCATTCATTCACATTAAAAACACGGTAAAAAAAAGGCCACACCGAATAAAGATGTGGCCTTGTTTTATCGCTTCAAAATGAATCAGACGGGTATTAAATCAACTGTAGTCACCAATACCGGGCTTATCCTGATCCGTTTTATCCACGTAGAAGCTGTAAATGAACGGTGCGGTATAAACCAGCAAAATCCAAATCAGCATTGCCAGTGGGCCATTATCCAGATCAATCATAACAATTCTCCTAAATTTTGCTTTAAACAGGACTAGTGCCCGAGATGTTTGGGTTCCCATCCATAATCCGGCAAGCGTTTTACAACAATAGTCACGCCAATGCAGAAAAAGATGATAAAGAAAACATCGATGACATAGCCTTTATCCCACCAGGGTTGTAGGCGCTCCCGACGTACTTCGCCAGTATTAGGATCAGTGATCCAGTTACCTTCAAAGTTTGCCAAAACCAGTCGATCCCCTAATACGGTGAATTCGCGCAAATCAGCCTTCTGACGCTGTAGTTCAATAACCTCATCTTTAATCAGACGCAAATCATCCATTTCCAACGGATGACGTTCCTGCGCAGCTGACCATTTGGAACCACTCGCCTTCACCTGATTGACGATGTACTCCATCGCTTCTGCATCGCTTTTACCCTGAATCGCCGGAGAATCCATTAAAGCAATGTATTCTTCATAAATCGCGGCAGTAGGGCGCTGCCCCCACAACGGAAAGGTAATCAGAAATGCAGTAACAATCGTTAACACCAGGATACCAATGATGGGCGGCGGAAGACGATTATTATCTTCCTTAATACCCCCCATACTCTCACCTTCCCAAACAGCCTTCGCCGCTTCATTCTGATCGTCCGTACACAGGGTGTGCAGTGGGTTATCAAATTTCCAAGCCATATCTACTCCCCTTTATTTCAGATTCAGAACGAAGTCAATCAACGCACGAGCTTCACTATCCGCAGCTGGCAGAGGGACTTCAGGTGGATAAATTGACTCTCCGTTCGCATAAGCCGTGTAGGCTGCACGCCAGCCATCGTAGTCGATAGTATTACCGCCGACATCCTTTTCACCCCACAGGTAATCATAGCGCGGCATAATGGAATGCGGCTGGACCAGACGAGGATTAAAGAAATGCATCACCATCCATTCGCGTGAAGAGTTACGAGATCCCACATGTGTCAGGTCAGGCCCCTTGCGGTCAGAACCAAACGCTGTTGGTGACTCACCGTTAAAGTCGCCCAACATGGGCGGTGCGCCAAAATACTGCCAGTCCTGAGTCTGCTCAGGCAACAGGGTATGACACCACCAGCAGCCCTCACGAACGAACATGATTTTGCCCTTGCCCACATGCAACCGCTGTGAATCACTGGCGTTCGCCAGCGTTGCTGTCGGCAGCCAGCCACGCGTTGCCGTTGCATTTTCAATGTACGGAATCATCACGCCACCTTCGACGACTTCCCGCACAATAAACACTGCGCCCTGATCTTCAGAGGCCTCATTAATCCGCCCCTTTGATTCGCTCGCAGCAGATGGCTTCTTACCAAGAATCCGCGGATGACGGATACCATTGGGAAACGGAACATCTTTTTCATAGACAAAGGCACGGGTCGATTCGATAGCCGCACCCGTTTTCGGATCCTGGTTTATCTGAACTGTAATCGGCTTGCCCCAACCCTGAAGGAAGGGATCTTCATAACTGAAGCCACCGACTCGACCAAAAGACAACTGACGATCCATTGCAATAGACGTTGCGGATACATTCTGAATATCCACTGCAACATCGATGTACCAAACGCCAAACCGAACATTCGGGAACCGATTTTATATTCTCTAAAAGCCACGGTAATTACCTCCCCTTATTATTCTGTTAACGTTCGTAGGCAAGCGTCCTACAGGAATCGCAGTACCCTCCCGAGCCGTCATGTACATGTTGTACAGCCATACGCAATTTCCGAGGAACACCATGGTGCCACCCACCCAGCGCGCAATCATGTAAGGATGTTCGGCAATCACAACGTCAATGTAAGGCACTTCGTAGATTTTACCCGCACCTTGAATCAGACCCGCGATGGTCATGGACACCCAGTAAGTGGTAAAGCCAATCAACAACATCCAGAAATGGAAATTAGCCAGTCCCAGAGAATACAACTTGCGGCGCAACAGCGTTTGCAAGCCATAATACACGGCGGCCGCTTCCAGGAAGGTGGAGAAACCCAACAACGCCAGATGAGCGTGGGCGACGATCCAGCCAGTACCATGGATATACCAGTTAATCGCCCGCGTTTGCTGGAACCCCCCCTGCATATTCAGTGGAATCGCCATCAACACACCGGTAATGGTGAATTTGATTTCGATGTTCTCCACAAACATGCGCCACTTGCCCGTCATGGTGAGCAGCAGGTTGGATACAAAGGCGATCGCTGGCACCAGAATCAGTACACCTTCCACCGAGGCAAAAGACTTCAGCCATTCTGGCAGAGGCGCAGACATCAGGTGATGTGCGGCCGGTGTGGAATAGAACACCACGACAGACCAGAAGTGCAAGTGACCAATACGGTGAGAGTACAGCGGGTTGCCCGTCACTTTCGGTACAACGTAGTACGAAATAGCCGCAGCAACCGGGGTAATCCACAGACCCAGCACATTATGCGCGAACCACCAGGTCAGGTATGCCTCGGTCAGCCCCGTTAACTGAAAGAATTCGGGTGAGTTACCCACGGTGAACACGATAATCACCATGAAAGTCGCAGCGCCAAAGAACCAGTTAGTGGTGTAGATGCCCTGAGTACGACGAGTCTTGATGGTCATGATCACATTGATGCACAACGGAACCAAAAGGCCCAGGATAACGACCACATCAATGGGCCAAGGCAAATCAGAGTATTCACGGCCAGAGGTTACGCCCATCCATAAACCAAACAAGCCTATAGACAAACCAACGTTCCACAAGAAACAGTTCCAGACACCCAGCTTTTCAGACCAGAGCTTGGTATTACCCAAGGCTGGCGTGATGTACATCATCGCCATCGCAAAAGCCATGGATATCCAGCCAAGAATAACGGCCAACACATGCACTTGACGCATATGGCCAAATGATAAAATCTCGCTACCCGTGACAAAATCAGGAAACGCAAGTTTGGCAGCATTAAAGGAACCCAAACCGGTTCCGATCACAAACCAAACAATCGACGAATAACCAAAGTAAATCGCGGCTGATCCAGCCGGGATATCTTCCGCTTTCGCAAATAGGTATTTAAACATCTTTACCCTCCCAGGTTATTTTTTGAATCAACCAACATTTACTTTTTACTGCGCGGCATCAGCAAATACCAGCTAAACCACATAAAACTAAGCGCTAACAAAATCCCCATCATTCCTGCAAAGGTAGCCATGCCAACCCCTCCCTAAATTTATTATTGAATCAAGAATTACTCAGAAAATAAGAACAAGGCTGACTATGCCTTGGCTTCGAGTTCCAAATGGCGGCCAACAGCAACCTTAAGGATAATAAAAAAAGCAATACCGAACACAATCATCGCCCAGTCAATAAACCCGGTGAATGTGCTGGGATCATAGGCCTGACTTCCCCAACCGCCCCAGTCATCAAACTGGCCACGACCAAGAAAGCACATGAGTGCGGCACCAAACACACTGCCATTACCCATCCCAGTTAACATACCCCCAACAAGATAAAGCATTAGTGGATTTTTCATCCCTCACCTCCTGAAATAATCAACATATATTTTGTTTTTGTATTATTAGGGTTAGGCGGAGACCGCAAAACACATACGAAACATTAGTGTCCGTCTTGTGTCACCCCGTGCTTTTGACGTAACTTTTTTGGGAAGCCCTCCCTCCCTAACATCCACCCGCAATCATAACGAATAACCGGAGGATTATGACGAATGAGAGTGTCACATGTTATAGCGAGGGTCAAGCCTTCACCGGGGGAAATGGAATGACTTTTTTACGTGCGACAAAATCTTGACCATTTTATCGGTAAACCCAACCAATATCCGAGTTAATCAGTATGAAAATGTAAGTTTCTGTATGGCTTATATTTTCTGTTAAACTACTGTCTATGATGATGCAGATTTGATCCGAAAATTATACTCAAATGAAAGAAATAATCATTCTCGCCTCTGTGGCGGTAAGCTCTGTTTTTATT
>QIGJ01000090.1 GCA_003229995.1 Gammaproteobacteria bacterium
GTTGTTGAATACCAAGTTAAATGCTGAACATGAAGTGCTGGCGGTATATACCCAGCCGGATCGCCCGGCGGGCCGTGGTCGCAAACTCACGGCCAGTCCGGTGAAAGCATTGGCGCAGGCGCATGATCTGCCCGTACTACAGCCGGTAAGTCTGCGTGACGAGCAGGCCCAGCAGAGACTGGCGGACTGGCAAGCTGATGTGCTGGTGGTGGTGGCCTATGGACTGATCCTGCCCGAGCCGGTATTGGTTGCGCCACGTCTGGGTTGTGTCAATGTGCATGCTTCGTTACTGCCACGCTGGCGTGGTGCTGCGCCCATTCAGCGGGCGATTCTGGCGGGAGACGAGCAAACCGGCGTTACCATTATGCAAATGGACGTAGGCCTGGATACCGGCGACATGCTGCACAAGGTAGTGTGTCCCATCGAAAGCACCGACACGGCCGAGATTCTGCACGACAAGTTGGCCGCTTTGGGAGCGACAGCTCTGTGCGAGACTCTGAAATTGCTGGCTGATGGTGCCGCAGTGCCGGAAAAACAGAACAATGCCGATGCCAATTACGCTGAAAAACTGCAAAAGGCCGAGGCGGAAATTGACTGGGCGCAGTCGGCACAGGTGTTATCGCGTACGGTACGTGCTTTTAATCCCTGGCCGGTGGCTTTCACCCGTGTTGACGATAAAAATCTGCGCATTTGGTTGGCCGAGGCCATGGCTGCGACCCACGATGCAACACCGGGCACCGTGTTGGCCGAATCCCGCGAGGGTATCGATGTCGCCACTGGCGACGGTGTGTTGCGCATTCATCGGTTGCAGTTACCCGGTGGCAAGGCGCTGGATGCCGGACAATTTCTCAATGCCCACCGTTTGTTGGGTGTTCAGCTTGGATAGTGTATTGCCAGAATCCGCGTGGGCATGCTGATGGTCTCGCCAAAGCAAAATTCGCGCGCCACAGCTGCGCGCATTCTCAGTCAGGTCATCCGTGATGGGCGCTCCCTGTCTCGCGCTATAGAAGACGTACCGTCTGCGCTGAGTGATGATCACGCGCTGATTCAGGAGATGTGTTACGGCGTACTGCGCGAATATCATTACCTGTCAATCATGGTTGCCAACCTGTTAAAAAAACCGCTGAAAGAAAAAGACGCAGACGTGCAAGCACTGTTGCTACTGGGTGTATATCAGTTAATGCGCATGCGGGTACCGGATCATGCTGCCGTGTCAGAAACGGTGGCCGCCACGGTGATCTTTAAAAAAGTCTGGGCACGGGGCATGGTGAATGGTGTGTTGCGTAATTTTCAGCGCCAGCAGGAAAAATTGTCGGCGCAGGCAGATGCCACGGAGGAGAGCCTCTGGTCGCACCCGCAATGGTTGATCAACGCGCTACGCGAAGCCTGGCCCACAGGCTGGCAGGCAGTACTGACAGCCAATAATCAACGGCCCCCAATGTGTCTGCGCATCAACACGGAAAAAATCAGTGTCAATGATTATTTGCAGCGATTGAAAAAAAATGAAATTGCGGCCAGTGGTAGTGCATTCACTGCGAGTGCTATTCGACTTGAACATCCTCGGGATGTGACAATGTTGCCGGGTTTTACCGAGGGCTGGTTGTCGGTGCAGGACGAAGCCGCGCAACAGGCGGCGGGTTTGATGGCGCTGACATCAGGGCAGCGCGTGCTTGATGTGTGCGCAGCACCGGGCGGTAAAACTGCGCACATGCTGGAGCTGGCCGAGGTGGAAATGATGGCAGTGGATGTGGACGCCGCCCGTTTACAACGGGTGGAGGAAAATCTGCAACGTTTGGGTAAAACCGCCCGGTGCATTGTGGGTGATGCCCGCACACCAAAAGAATGGTGGGATGGTCGGCTGTTTGATCGTATTCTGTTGGATGCACCTTGCTCGGCCACTGGGGTGATCCGGCGTCACCCTGATATCAAATTATTACGCCGTGAATCCGATATCAAAAAACTGGTGGCATTGCAGGCACAAATACTGGATGCCATCTGGCCCTTGCTCAAGCCTGGCGGTATGCTGGTGTACGCGACGTGCTCAATATTGCCGGAAGAAAACACCCGACAGATAACGGCGTTTATGGGCAGGCAATCGAATGTGCAGCTTAAGATGATCAGCGTACCGTGGGGGATGCCCGTCACGGTGGGGCAACAAGTGCTGACAGGAAACAATGGCATGGACGGGTTTTATTACGCATGTTTGGAAAAAACAGCATAAACACCAAAAACAGGCGCTGTGGCTTAATGGTCGCATTGCTGGTTTTCAGTGGCTTCGCGCTGGAAGCAACCGCAGCCACTCCGCTGTTTACCGTGCATGATGCAAAAACAGAATTGGTCGGTGATATTTATCGCCTGGATGCAAACCTGGAGCTAAAACTCACACCGCAGGCGCTGACGGCACTGGATAATGGCGTTACGCTCACCATTGTTTTGGATATCGAAGTTTATACGCCCAGTCGCTATCTGTGGGACAGCGTGTTGGCCCGCCTGGAACAGCGCTACGAAATTCAATATCACACGCTGGCTGACCAATATTTATTTCGCAACATCAACAGTGGTTCCCAGTTTGTTTATTCCACGTTAGCGATGGCCCTGAATGCCTTGGGTAAAATTGAACAGTTACCGATTCTGGATGCACATTTGTTGCAGCCACAAGAACATTACAAAGTGCGTGCCCGTTCTCGTCTGGATTTGGGTAGTCTGCCCGTACCCATGCAGCTTAAAGCCTATATTTCCAGTAAGTGGTGGTTAAGCAGTGGGTGGTACTCATGGGATTTATGATTAGCCGCTTTGTGCAGCAGGCAGATTGTTATGGGTAAATTACTGGTATGGCTGCGGCGTATGTCTACCAGCGTGGTGCCGGTTATCATCATGGCCATTTTTATGCTCGGCTCATTATGGTTGTTGAGTGCGGCAACAGAAAACTCCGGCCAGTTTGGACGCATGCATGTGATGCTGGTGGTGGTCAATGTATTGGGGTTGATTGTCCTGGTGGGTTTGATTGGTGTCGATGCGGTACGTCTGGTGCGCCAGTATCGTCGTGCTGCCACCGGTTCGCGACTTACCGTCAGGCTGGTGATAATATTTGTCGTTATGGCATTGGTGCCTGTTTCCATTGTTTTCTATTTCTCATTAGGTTTTTTACAAAAAGGTATCGACAGCTGGTTTGATGTGCGTGTAGAGCGTGCTATGGAAGATTCACTGGAATTGAGTCGCTCATCGCTGGATATGCGCATGCGTGACCGGCTCAAACAAGCGCGGGCCATCGCGGCCGATCTACGGGAAACACCGAACGCAATCGTTATGTTCAGGTTGAATGAATTGCGCGATGAAAGTGGTGCCAGTGAACTTACCCTGTTATTTCAGAGTGGACGGGTCATCGCCTCCTCAAGCGCTGATACCATGACCATTATTCCGCAAAAACCCAGCGGGTGGATTTTGTCGCAGGTGCGCGATAAACACGATTACGTGGGGCTGTCCCCCAGTGACAGTCTGGGTTTGCATATTCGTGTTGCAGTGCAAATAGATGCGTCAGCGATTGCTGTTGATCCGCGTGTATTATTTATATTGTACCCGATAGATGCCCGGGTCAGTGTACTGGCAGATGGCGTGCAGTCGGCCATTACCCAATACAAAGAGCTGGTGTATTTGCGTGATCCGCTGAAACAAAGTTTTAGTTTTACTCTGGCGCTGGTGTTGCTGGTGACCCTGCTGTCTGCGGTGTGGGCGGCTTTCTTTTTTGCCCAGCGACTGGTTGCGCCGATACGCATTCTGGCCATTGGCACGCGCGCCGTGGCTTCGGGTAATTACCAGAAAAAGCTGCCGATTACGAGCACAGATGAACTGGGTGCATTGGTGCAATCTTTTATGGATATGACGAACAAGGTTTCTGAGGCGCAACGGGATGCGCAAAAAAGTCAGCATCGGGCCGAGCGTGAGCAAAATTATTTACGTGCAGTACTGGGGCGGCTTTCATCCGGGGTTATCACGCTGGATAAAAATCAACGTATGCGCGCGGTCAACGCTGCGGCCAGCCACATTCTGGAACAGGATATGGATGCCACTATGGGCAACAGTCTGGCGCAGGTTGAACGTGATGCGCCAGCGCTGAAAACATTTATTGCCGCTATCGCAAAACACATTGACGATGATGCCGATGACTGGCGTGAGGAAATTGCATTAACCGGTTTCGGGCGACACAAAACCTTGATGTGTCAGGGAGCAAGATTGCCCGGCGTAAAAGGCATGACATCAGGATTTGTTGTGGTGTTTGATGACGTGACGGCGATGATTCAAGCGCAGCGTGATGCTGCCTGGGGCGAAGTGGCACGACGCCTAGCACACGAAATTAAAAACCCGTTAACACCGATTCAACTTTCTGCGGAACGTCTGCGGCATAAATATCTCGGTAAAATGGCACCGGAAGATGCTGAAGTGTTGGATCGCTCCACACACACCATTGTGCAGCAGGTGCAATCAATGAAAGACATGGTGGAGGCCTTTTCTGAATATGCGCGCGCACCAAAATTACAGCCCCTGCCGTTGGTACTGGAGGTCTTGATTAGCGAAGTGCTGGATTTGTATGCGGGAGAAAAACAGGCCACCCATTTGTTCATACATGACAAAGAATCAACGCCGATGGTGGAAGCTGATGTCGGTCGTATTCGCCAACTGCTGCATAATTTGATTCGTAATGCCATCGAGTCGTTATCTGACACGCCGCAAGGTAAGGTGGACATCCATTTGCAGGAGGTGAGGCATGCCTCAGAACACGTTGTGGAAATCAAAATTGAAGATAATGGCCCAGGTATTCCACCTGACATGCTGGAAAAACTGTTTGAACCCTATGTCACCAATAAACCAAAAGGCAGCGGATTGGGACTGGCTGTGGTTAAGCGTATTGTCGAAGAGCATAATGGGCTGTTGTATGCAGAAAATCGAACGGAAGGTGGAGCCCGTATCGTGATACGTTTGCCGGCATTAAAACCTGATATACCCGTAGCGTTTGGGATTTAGGTCTGAATGTGCGTCATATTTATTTCATGGCAAGGCGAAATGACAAGTAATAGTCGTTCTATTGCGAGGAATTTCAACGCCGCCATGGAATCAATAGGGCGTGCATTCAGGCCTAAATCTCAATCGCTACGGGTATATGACACCACTGGCGGAAACGCAACGAGCAGAGAACAGTGGAAGATAAAATCTTATGGACACTTCCTTGGGTAAAGGAAAGCTGTGTACATGTAAGGAATGGAAATTAAAAACAATGAAACCCTATATTTTAGTGGTGGATGATGAGCCGGATATTGGTACATTGGTAAAAGATATTCTGGAAGATGAAGGTTATGTCGTCGCTATTGCAGAAAATGGTGAGGCCGCACGGCATTTAGTGCGTCAGAAAATTCCCGATATGATTTTGCTGGATATCTGGATGCCTGACATTGATGGTATTACGCTGTTAAAAGAATTTTCCAGTGATCTGGCTATGACGGCTCCGGTGATCATGATGTCCGGCCACGGCAATGTGGAAACGGCGGTCGAGGCCACTCGCCTGGGAGCCAAAGATTTTATTGAGAAACCTCTGTCGTTGGCCAGACTGTTACACACCGTTGAACATACCCTGGTGGAGGCAAAACAAAATACACCGGGTAATTTGCAACGAGTGCCGTTACAACCCGTGCCGCCAGTGGGTAAGACGGTGCAGATTCAGTTGTTGCGCGAACAACTGGAAAAACTGGCGCATCATGCAGGAACCGTACTGTTTTATGGTGAACCGGGCAGCGGGAAAACATTCAGTGCCGAATTCATTCATGCGCGTTCTGCACGACAGCAGGGTCCGTTTATTGATGTGCATACCCGGCAATTTCACGATGGCCAGGGTGATGTATTGTTGTTTGGAAAAGAAGAGGGCACGGATATTCAGCCCGGTTTTCTCGAACAGGCGCAAGGTGGCACACTGTTTCTGGATGATGTCGCCGAGTTGGATGCCGACATGCAGGACAGCCTGTTTGCCGTTTTGAGCAGCGGTAAATGGGTGCGCATGAATGGCAGTCAGTCCTTGACTTTGGACGCGTGTATTATCACCGCGACCCACTATGATCTGGAACAGGAAATCCGTGCTGGCCGTTTTCGTGAGGACTTGTATCATCTACTTAATGTTGTACCGGTGCATGTACCTGCCCTGCGGGAACATGTAGAAGATGTTACCGAATTGTTGGTGTATTACGTTAATTTGCTGGTGGATCAAGAGTCCTTGCCTTATCGTAATTTTACGGTGGCGGCACAAAATCGCTTGCGTCACTACGAATGGCCGGGCAATATCCGCGAACTGGAAGGTTTAGTTCGGCGTTTACTGGTGTTAGGACTGGAAACCGATATTGGACTGGATGAAGTGGAGGCAGCACTGGATGCTGGCACGGTATCATTTGGGAGTATGGACCCGGCAAATTTTGATTTGCCTTTGCGTCAGGCGCGTGAGCAATTTGAAAAGGCCTATCTTGAATATCATTTACAACAGGCGGGTGGCAGTGTGGGTAAAGTGGCCAAGTTGGTGGGCATGGAGCGGACAAACCTTTATCGTAAATTGCGTACCCTGGGTATTGACACACGGCGAGCAGGCCGCTGAATAAATCAGGGATTTATGAAAATAATAATACTGGGTGCGGGTCAGGTAGGCACTTCGGTGGCGGAAGTGCTGGCCACCGAGGCAAGCGATATCACCGTGGTGGATATCGATGAAACCAAACTTGACGCCTTGCGTGACCGGTTGGATATCAGCACCGTGGTGGGAGAAGCCGCTCATCCTGAAGTGCTGGCACGCGCGGGCGCTGAAGATGCCGATATGATCCTGGCTGTGACCAATAGCGATGAAATCAACATGGTCGCTTGTCAGGTGGCTTACACTCTGTTTCACACACCCACCAAAATTGCCCGGGTACGCAATGTCGGGTATTTATCGCACCCCCAACTGTTCACACAGGAAGCATTGCCGGTGGACGTGCTCATCAGTCCTGAGCAACTGGTCACTGACTATGTGCAACGACTGATTGAACATCCGGGTGCATTACAAGTACTGGATTTTGCCGGTGGCAAAGTGCAACTGGTGGCCGTGCGGGCTTATTATGGTGGCCCATTGGTGGGTCAGGCATTAAAAACTCTGCGTGAACATATGCCGGGCATAGAGACACGGGTCGCCGCCATTTATCGTCGTGGCGATACCATTGCACCGGACGGTGACACTGTCATTGAAGCTGATGACGAAGTCTTTTTCATTGCAGCAAAGCGCCATATTCGTGTGGTAATGAAAGAATTACGACGCCTGGATCGCCCCGTCAAACGCGTCATACTTGCGGGTGGTGGCAACATCGGTACGCGCCTTGCCAAGGCGCTGGAATATAAATATCAGGTCAAATTGATTGACCACAATGCCGAACGTTCGAAGCGTATTTCTGTCGATCTGGAAAAAACCATTGTGTTGCATGGTGATGCCGCTGATGAAGAATTATTGATGGATGAAAACATCGAGCACACCGACGTGTTCTGTGCGGTCACCAACGATGACGAAGCTAACATTCTTTCTGCGATGCTGGCCAAGCGCCTTGGCGCACAAAAGGTAATGGCGCTGATTAACCGTGCTGCTTATGTTGATCTGGTGCAAAGCGGTATTATTGATATCGCCATCTCACCGCAACAAGCCACCATCGGCAGTTTGTTAACCCATGTGCGTCGTGGTGATGTCACCGCCGTGCATTCTCTGCGCCGGGGTGCGGCAGAGGCTATTGAAGCCGTGGCACACGGTGATGAAAAGTCATCCAAAGTTGTTGGACGTGCCATTGAGGATATCAAGTTGCCTGTGGGTACCAATATCGGTGCTATTGTACGGGATGACAAAGTTATTATTGCTCATCATGATACTGTGATTGAAGCAGATGACCATGTCATTTTATTTGTCGTGGACAAAGAGCGCATTCCTGATGTAGAACGTCTGTTTCAGGTTGGCGTTACTTTCCTGTGAAGGCAGAAAAGAGAACAAAGATAAAAGGGAAAGAAAAATGACCTTGCTTCAGCCTGATGGCTCGTGTATTTTCAGCCCCTTTTCTGCTTTTTACTTTTCCCTGTAATTCCAATGCAACGCGCTGTTATTCAACGTATCGTCGGACTGTTGTTGATGGTGTTCAGTTTCACCACACTGCCACCTGCCGCAGTGGGCCTGTGGTACGGCGATGGTGCGGTTTATCCCTTCCTTGGTGCATTTATTGCGACACTGACCATGGGACTGATAACGTGGTTTCCCGTGCGCAAGGTAAAAATGGAAGTACGCTTACGTGGCGGATTTATTATTGTCGCCGTGTTCTGGCTGGTGTTGGGTCTGTCGGGTTCGTTGCCGTTCCTGTTGGTGGAAACCCCTCACATGTCATTGACGGATGCCGTATTTGAATCCATTTCAGCGTTGACGACCACTGGCGCGACCGTGCTGACCGGTATTGATGACTTGCCGCATGCCATTCTGTTTTACCGGCAACAACTACAGTGGATGGGTGGCATGGGTATCATTGTGCTGGCCGTTGCCATTCTGCCCATGTTGGGTATTGGTGGTATGCAGCTGTATCGCGCCGAAACACCAGGGCCGATGAAAGACAGCAAGCTCACACCACGTATCACGGAAACTGCCAAGGCGTTGTGGTACATCTATCTGGGGTTGACCATTGCCTGTGCTTTAGCCTATTGGCTAGCGGGCATGAGCGGTTTTGATGCCATTGCACACAGTTTTTCCACCATCGCCATTGGTGGTTTTTCCACGCACGATGCCAGCATTGGTTATTTTGACAGCATGGCTATCGAAATGGTGGCCGTAGTATTCATGCTGCTTGCTGGTATCAATTTCGCATTACACTTTTTGGCTTGGCGCGGGGTGAGTTTGAAACCTTATTTGTATGATCCGGAAGTGCGCACCTATTTTTTTGTATTATCAGTCAGTGCTGTTATTACCACTGTTTATCTCTACCAGACAAAGACTTTTGACACTGTTGGCAATGCGCTTCATCACGGTATTTTTCAGGCGGTGTCCATTGGTACAACCAGTGGATTTACCACCACAGATTATTACAACTGGCCGGGGTTTTTGCCGGTATTGTTATTGTTTACCAGCTTTATCGGTGGTTGTGCAGGTTCCACAGGTGGCGGGCTCAAAGTAGTCCGGTTTTTGTTGTTGGTCAAGCAGGGGTTGCGGGAAATCTTTCGACTGATTCATCCTAATGCACAGATTCCGGTTAAAATTGGTAACAAGTCGTTATCCGAGCGGGTTATTAATGCCGTGTGGGGTTTCTTTGCGTTGTACATCGCATCATTTGCAGTGATGATGTTATTGATCATGATGACCGGACTGGATCAGGTCACGGCTTTTTCCGCTGTAGCGGCTTCAATGAACAACCTTGGCCCCGGCCTGGGTGATGT